>JAQWFD010000010.1 GCA_028704555.1 Desulfobacterales bacterium | reverse complement strand
AACCTGGGACTCAAGGAGGTCCCGCTACCGAGGAAACGATATGCTGCAAAATGAGTAGTGACCACAAAAATCGCCAAGCCCCCGAATGACGCCAAGCCTTGATCTAAATTGGCGAACTTGGGCTAATCTTCTTGATTACCTCAGGAGGAGGCCTATCTTTTGCCGCTGCCGCATTCCGCTATTAATGGGTGAATGTGTCCCTTGCATTGGGTAGTGTCAGCTAACGGAAAAATGCAGCGGATGCGCAGCCACATGAGGAAAGCAGGGGGCAAGTCTGCTCTTTGCTCATGTTTGCTGATAATGGAAAAACACTGACCTTGCACTTTCAGCCGACAGCTGCTCGCTGCGGCAGAAGAGCCCATTCTTCAAAAAGAAACTAACAACTACAATGAAAAAAACTGGGATTATACTACTTCTTGCGGCACTCGCGATTCTGCCTAATAGTGGTGAGATCTGTGCGGAAACAGTTGAATACCAACTTACCATCGAGCACGGCACTGTCAATTTCACCGGTAAGAAACGCCCGGCAATGACCATTAATGGAGGCATACCAGGGCCGACGCTTCGATTTCGAGAGGGTGATCAGGCAGTCATTCACGTCCATAACAAGATGGATGTCGCAACATCTGTTCACTGGCACGGCATTCTGCTTCCCAACGATCAGGACGGTGTTCCTTATCTGACGTATCCACCGATTGCCCCGAGTGCGACATTCACCTATCGCTTTCCGATTACGCACGCAGGAACTTATTGGTATCACTCGCACAGCGGTCTGCAGGAGCAGCGAGGTGTATACGGTTCGATCGCTATCGATCCGAAGCATGCCCCCTACGGCGGCATCCGCGATGAGGTAATCCTCCTGTCCGACTGGAGCGATGAGAACCCTCACGAAATCATGCGCACCTTGAAACGCGGAAGCGAGTGGTACGCCGTCAAGAAAGGAAGCTCCCAGAGCGTACTCGGGGCGGCGAAGGCGGGCGTGCTTGGCAATTTTTTCAAAAGAGAGCTGACGCGGATGCCGCCAATGGACATTGCAGATGTGGCCTATGATCGTTTTCTAGCCAATGGCCAACCGGAAACATACATAAATGCCAAACCCGGACAGCGACTTCGCCTACGGCTCATTGACGGTTCGGCCACAACCTACTTCTTCGTTGAGTTCGCTGGAGGGCCGATGAAGATCATTTCCAGCGACGGCATCGACGTACAGCCATTCAATGAGGATCGTTTTCTCATCGCCGTTGCCGAGACTTACGATTTGCTGGTGACGGTGCCGCAAGGCGGAAGCTACGAACTGCGGGCTACAGCTCACGACGGTTCCGGACACGCCTCGGTGTGGATCGGTCAAGGCCAGAAACACACGGCATCCGACGTGCCGAAACCGGATCTCTATGCGCTGATGGGGGGCGTGACCTTGCGTAGCGTGATGGCGTTGACACCAGCCGGCAGCATGGGGATGCCCGATTGGAAAATTGATGCCGGAACGTTCGACCAACCCGGTATGAATATGGATGATATGGATATGGGAGGGACGGATCATGGCCAAAGGGGGCATGGCATGGCGATGCCCATGAACATGGAGATGACGTCTAACCATTCAGCAGGCGCGATGGCCGGCATGGATCACTCCGTGGGCGATTCAGGAGAGATGGCGAGTATGTCGCATGCTTCCGGTTCGAAGGCGGCGACAGACGGCCACTCTATGGGCAATAAGCAAACAGCAGTTGACGGCATGGATCCCCGCCGGCCGTGGCCGTTCTATTTCAAACTGCGTTCTTTGAAGCCGACGACGATCGCCGAGAGTAAACCACGACGTAACATCCGGTTGACGCTCGATGGAGACATGAGTCGCTATGTATGGCTGATTAATAACAAGGCCCTCCACGAACAGGACAAGGTCATCGTCCGCAAAGGCGAAGTCGCCCGGTTCATTCTCATCAACCGAACGATGATGCATCATCCGATGCACTTGCACGGACACTTCTTCCGCGTGATCAATGGTCAGGGTGACTACTCGCCTCTCAAGCACACCGTGAACGTCGCACCAATGTCAACCACCGTCATAGAATTCGACGCAAATGACAGGGGCGACTGGTTTTTCCATTGTCATCTTCTTTATCACATGCACAGCGGTATGGCCCGCATCGTGCATTACGACGACTTCCAGCCGTCTCCGGAAGTAGCCGAAATTAGACACAAGCTTCTCGAAGATCCGTGGTACGTCTCGGCGATAGGCGCAGGGATGAGTCACATGACCGAAGGCAACGTCACCTTGTCAAATACGCGCAATATCTTCAATGCGTATTGGAAGGCAGGATGGCAGAACGTCGAGGGGACTGATTATGAGGTCAACCTTACCTACGACTATTCATTCAACCGCTTCTCCAGCATATTTGCCGGTGCCCAACTCACCAATGAAGAACTGGGTGACCGCGGAATATTTGGCACGCGTTATACGCTGCAGCTGCTTATCCAGACTACCGCCTGGGTCGATACCGAAGGCGAGTTTCGGATCTCAGCTGCCAAAGAGCTCCCGCTGACCTCGCGCCTGAGCGCATTTGGCGAGGTTGAATACGACACCCAAACCGAATGGGAATGGCAGGCAGGCGCGACTTACATGATCAACAAAAACTTAAGTTTGAACGGAACTTACCATTCAGAGTTCGGTATCGGAGGCGGCCTATCGTTCTCGTTTTAGGCACCTCCCAATCGAGTTCGAATATGCAGAGCAAGCGGTGCTGAAATTGCGAATTTTTTTTATTTTTAATCTCTGCTTTTCCATTTTTTTCCTGAAAATCCCAGTTTACAGATATCTGCTATACAGGTCAGGTTATCCCCTGCCATCCTGTCATATCCATTTCATATCACAATTTATAAATTCCGTATTCCGCAGTAATTATCTGTTTATTTCTTCCCCATCCTCTGTGCGCTGTTGTCTCTGTGGTGAATCTTCCCGTTTCAAACGCGGCAACGATAGATCATAGGCGCAACGCCCGCAACATTTTTAATCTTTTTTCCCCCGTGTAAAATATTTTTAATTCTGGCTTGACTGCATCCGGGAAGACTCAAATTACCTGAAAGGGGGCCAAGGGCTAATATGAAAAACATGCTGTAGCGTTTTATTATTTGATTTTACCCTGATTATTGAAAAGTTAGTGGGGGAATAGTGGGGGGGCTGAACTTTTCCAAAACAAAAAAGGACTTAGAAGATTACTTCTAAATCCTTGACTTCATTTTGTGGCGTCCCCAAGGGGATTCGAACCCCTGTTGCCGGCGTGAAAGGCCGGTGTCCTGGGCCAGGCTAGACGATAGGGACGCATGTTATTGCTGATAATGATGGGCCGTGCTGGACTTGAACCAGCGACTCTCTGCTTAAAAGGCAGATACTCTGCCAACTGAGTTAACGGCCCATATTGTTAAAGTTTTGTCTTTAATATACTTTCGCTGTCCTTGTCAAGTAAAAAAATTCGGCCTGAAAGTTTCTTTGAGTTCGCTCTCAGACCGCGCATGGTTGAAGCAGCATTTATTTTTATACTCTTACCGGGTTTGATCTCAAAATGCAACATAAAAATACGGCCTGATATAAAACAGCTGTTTTTCATTTAATGGCGAAAAAGACAGACAGCGCATAAGCCCACCACCGTCATGAGAGCAAGCCAGTCTCTGGGAGCCGCGGCAAAACTACCCGCCGCAGTACGGTCTTCATTATAACACCTTGCTTCCATGGCAACTGCCAGTTTATCCGCGGTTTCAAATGTTCGCCGAATCAGAGGAACCGCCAGCCGAATTACCCGGGACACCGGATTCTTTCGCTGTTCGATACACCGGGCCCGCTGGGCATCGGAAGTTTCACGAATCTGCTGGAATATCACCGGCAAAAATCGCACGATCAATCCGATCATGGTTGCAATCCGTTTACCCGGAATAAATGGAAATGGCCGGCAATACCATTCAATGGCCCGCTTGATTTCTGAAGATTTCGTAGCGGCAATAAACATAAAGCCGCATAAAACGATCAGCAACAGTCTCCAGCTGACAAGTCCGGCATCCCGAAGTCCCGGAAAAGAAATACCAACTTTCATAATAGTGACATCGGATGGCGCTGGAAAAGACAGCGCCCTTGCGATAAATACGAACCCGAGAAACAACCCGAAAAAGCGAAGCTCTCCGGCCAGCCGGATAACCGGCAGCCGGGCGGCGCGGCTGAGTGCCACAAACGCTGCTGTCAATACAGCCAGGGCCCATGCACCGGAGTTTACGATACAGAGGCTCATCATGATGAGACACGCCATTTTAAACCGCGCATCAATGGCATGCAGAACCGATTCCGATGGATGATAGCAAAAACACGTCACCTCAGCCATGATTCGGTCTCCATTCCCATCCGGTATGCGCAGGGCGTCCGGATGCCGAACTGTTCGACCTCTCCGATTACCTTCTCAGGAATGCCATCCCTGACTATTTTCCCCTTCTCCATAATCACGAGCCGGCTCGCATGATAGATCACCTTCTCCAGATCATGGGTAATCAGTATAATCGTATGCCCGGATTGATGAAGATCGAGGATTTGCTGAAGAACCTGCTTTACCCCCGGATAATCGAGGTTGGAAAAAGGTTCGTCAAAAATAATCACCCGCGGTTTCATCGCAAGAACGCCTGCAATGGCAAGCTTTCGTTTTTGACCGCCGGAAAGCTGATGGGGTCTTTGTTCGGCGATTTCACTGATCCCCACAGATGCCATCGCATCGGTTACACACCGCTTCAGCCCCTGGCCTTTCAATCCGAGATTTTCCGGCCCGAATGACACGTCTTCATACACCGTCTCACCGACAATCTGGCTGTCGGCATCCTGGAATACCATTCCCACCAGCTGTCTTGCCCGTTTCAGGTCATCGGACACTGCAATGCCGTCAATTTTTACCTCACCGGAAGCCGGCATTAACAGCCCGTTAAAATGTCTCATCAAGGTGGTTTTGCCGGATCCGTTCTGTCCGGCAACCACAACAAATTCTCCTTCATGAATCGTCAGGCTGACCGAATCAAGGCCTATGGTGCCATCTGCGAATCGATGCGTCAGGTTGGTGATTTCTATAAGTTTCATATTCACAATCACAATCATAATCATAATCAATCGGTTATAAAATCGGGGCTTGATCATAACCGCGGCCATATTCTCTTACGTGTAGTTTCGAAGTCCCGGCCGTTCCCCCCGTATCGTGCTGGAGAAGCCGGAAACGCCCGGGACGGTCCTCACGACGTTATGGCCGCGGTTATGATCAAGCCCGAAAATCGTAAGACGCCCCGGACAGAAAACGACCGCCAACCCCCTTTTTCCTTTTGCCGGCAGCTTTCTGTTTTTCCGGTCCCCCTTCGATTATGCCCGATAAATGACCGGACGCAACGCTTTGGCAACAGCCACTGCCGCTGAAATTTTCACTGCATCCCCTGCCAGAAACACCGGATTCATCCCTACAGCCAGCGCTTTGCCCCAGTCCATGCCCGTGATCATCTTCAACCAGGAGGCACCGCAGGCATAGATGATTACCCCCCCGCACAGCATGGCCATGACGTCAAATACGGCAACCGGCTTTGTCTTTTCCGAGATCAGACCGATCACATACACGGCCGGCAGATATCCCAGAAGATATCCGCCGGTTGGACCGATAAAGCGCCCGATCCCCCCGACACCACCAGCGAACACCGGAAGGCCGCATGCCCCGGCCAGCAGGTACACCCCGACACTGGCAAGCCCCCAGCGACTTCCCAATAAAATACCGGAAAGAAAAATAAACATATTCTGCAACACTACGGGCACCGGACCGATGGGTATCGCGATATAGGCCCCCGCCGCCGTCAGCGCCGCCAACAGCGAGGCATACACAGTCATTCGAAGCTGCCCGGACACGTTCATGGTATAATTTCCTTAATCAGTCCTCTGGCTTCTGGCCTCTGGCCTCTGCCGTCACCTATCCCGATAAAAGCAATCCCCGTAAATAATTTTTTTCAAGGAGCCGTCCGCCAGTTTCAGCACCAGCGCGCCGGTGTCATCGACATCCACGGCCAGCCCTTCGGTGGTTTCACGAACCGTGACAATTCTAACCTGCTGATTCAACGTCGATGTATATGTTTTCCATTCGGGAATGACATCTTCATGAATTCGATGGGTTACCTGATGCTCGAATTCATCGAGAAACCGCCTCAGGATATCTTTTCTGGAAACCTCCCGCCCCAGAAGCGTTTTCAACGATACGGCCCTGGGCTCATCCGGGGTGGGGTCATTATTGACGTTTAAGCCGATACCGATATTCACAAATGAGACCGCGTCAGATTCTGCTTCCATTTCCGAAAGCATGCCGCAAAGCTTGCGGGTTCCCACTAAAATATCATTCGGCCACTTCACGGTTGCCGGTATATCAAACATCTGCCGAAGCTGCCTCGCCAGAACCAGCGACGCACAGAAATTCACCCTGAAGCTTAAACCCAGCGGAAGCTGAGGCCGGAGAACCGTCGTAAAATACAGCCCCCCTTCTGATGAGTACCAGGTCCGCTGCAGCCGCCCCCGCCCGTTTGACTGACGCTCTGCCACGACCACGGTAAATTGAGGACATCCGTCCCGGGCCAGCTGCCGGGCTGCATCCATTGTTGAAGATGTTTGAGTAAAATAATGCATATTTGGCGTTCTGCCGGGAAATTCCCACGGGAACAGGGCATCATGAGACGAGACAAGCTGATACCCCCTGGGATGTGAAACAATATCATACCCCGCATCCTGAAGACTCCGGATATGTTTCCATATGGAAACCCGGGAGACACCGAGTTCCGAACTCAATTTTTCCCCTGACACCACTTCATTTTTCTTTTTCAACATGTTCAGGATTTTTTCTTTCATGTGGAAATCGACCCCGTGCTTTGCCATTGGTTAACCTTTCAGAAAGGTCAGGTTAACCAAAAACAGAAACAAATGTCAACACGAATTAAGGAAAATTGGGAATGAATGAATGAAACCCTTACGATTTTGGAATGGGGGGATAGAATGTTACGGTTTGGGGATGGCGGGGATAAAAAAATGGCCCAATGGTATACGCCTGGCTTGATCTTTTTCGATAGCTTTCAGCCTCAAGCCTTCTTTGTTCAGCTTTATTTTTATATACTCAACAGCTGGTGAATATTTTTAGACGTTTCATTAAGGATCAGCATAGATGCATCCATATCAGCTTCGGTCAGCCGACAGCGATCCATGGCCTGTTTGAAGGTTGTAAAGCACCACCGGTCGTCCCCCCTGTTCCCGGATACCAGCACATACACCTGGTCGGCGAGATATACAAGGGGGGTTGCCATATCATCGGACGAGGCTTTTTCGAGGTCATGGTGAAGGGCTACCGGTGTGGCAATCTCGAGGGGAATTTTCCATTTTTTTACCATTTCTCCCCCCACCCATGCGTGATCCACCCCAAGCACTTCTCTTTCCGCCATAATAAAGGAATAATTGTTCTGGCCCACCAGCCGCATGATATCATCATATTTGTCCCTCACAAACGTGCTTAACACGATCTTGCCGATATCATGCAGCAGGCCGGCGGTAAAAATTGAGGATGTATCTTTAATGCCGATCCGCTCCCCGAGTATCCGAGTCATGATGGCGGTTGAAATCGAATGGATCAGCAGCTGTTTACCGCTCGTCCCGTATCCGGAAAAGTCCCCGCGAAAATAAGTGCTGCAGCCGCTCAGAAACAATATATTGATGATTGTGGTGGCTCCCAGATAGGCTACCGCCTGTCTCATGGAAGTGACCTGCGCGTGCAGACCGAAATATGCCGAATTTGCAACCTTAAGGACATTGGCCGTAAGGCTGGGGTCATACTCGATAATATCCACCAGATCCTGAGCGCAATAATCCGGATTTTTAGTCGCCTGAATCACCTTCAGAGCGATTTCAGGAAACGGGGGCAAATCCTTTATGGTATGAAAAATCAGATTTTTATCCATAGCTGTTATCAGGAGCAGATAATCGGTTAAGCAGCGAGGCGATAGCCCGGCAGCATTTGTCATGGGTGACTGCAGCCCAGCCACTGCGGGGTTGCAATATTGGCCTGTGTCAGAAGACATCAAAGCTGAGTCGATTTTATTCCATGATAGGTAACCGTAGCCCGGCTGTCAAACACATTTGCGCCAAGGCGGCAACCGCATCGGAAAATCTTCCGGCGCTGCTTTACCGCCACCGGCGCTCGCCCCGCTCACTCAAACTTAGAAATCTGCATTGCCCGCCGAAACAGTTTTCCCCTTCCCGCTTTCAGATTAAATCCCCAGATCTTCATTGATCAAAACGATCCGGGTCCGGCCTTTGGGAAACGACTTTTCCGTTATGGTCCATGTGTTACAGATTCGCTGAGGACTTCGGCAGTCTTCACAACTCGATGTTTTCACACAGGGTGTTTTCATATCCAGTCGCATGGCGTTGATTGGCGCCGTATAATTCTTGATCCGGTTCATGGCATCTTCCAGATCGGCAACAATTTTGTTTCGTCCGACAAGTACGATTACATGTCTGGGACCGAACGTCAGGGCGGCAACCCGGTTTCCAATCATATCAAGATTAATCAGCTCACCGGTTTCGGTCACGGCATTGGTTCCGGTAATAAACAGGTCCACCAGCAGGGCCTGCCGACGGCGTTCAAGAGACGCTTCCCGGGAAAGGGTTTTATCATAGACATCGATCAGCTCCAGCCCGGGATATTGTTTCACCGCATCATAAATACCGGTTGCGGTAAAGGTCATCGAACCGCCCCAGGACACCGTTCGGGGTTGAATTTCGGGAATAATGGTCTCCAGCAGAACCTTTCTTGCCTCCGAGGCGTTATTGGCCAGAAACACGTCAAAGTTATTATTTTCCAGAGCGGTTTTCACCTGCCCCAGCCGGGTCTGCCAATAAAATTCAATCGGTTTGTCCATCAGATATCCTCCTCTTCAGTGGTATAAAACAACGCCCTTGCAGGCGGACTTAGGACCGCTATCGCTTGAGGAGCACTTCGTTTGAGGCAAAAGATAAGAAGCAAAAAGCTTTTATTTTATAACGTCCTCATGCGTAGCGTCCCTCAGCCTATAATCTGCTGATAAAAATTGTTCCATGGTAAGGGCACGATGCATCGTGCCCCTACGGGGCACTGTTCCGTACATAGTAGCTAATGCCCCTACACACGGCCAAACTGATGTCTGGTCTTTACCATCAGCCCCCGACTCACGACTCACGACTCACGACTCTTGGCCCTTGACCCCTGTGACTCTCGACTCACGACTCACGACTGTTCACCCCAACGCTATCAGCAGCCGCTCGTGAATATTGTCAAAACCGCCGTTTGACATGATCAGTACAAAATCACCCGGCCGGGCTTCCTGAACAAGAAACTCAATGATCGATTCGGTATCCGGAAAATAATGTGCGGCCTTGCCCCGCGCATTCAAGTCCTCTACCAGTTTTTCAGAGGAAAACCGGTCGTTTTCGGGGATCTTGTGCAGCAGGGGGGGCTTTCTGATACATATGACATCGGCATGATCAAATGACTGCGGGTAGGCATCCTGAAACACAGACCGCATGCTCGAATTGGTCCTGGGCTCGAATACGGCGATCAGCCGCCCCTGATCATGGGACAGTTTTACCGCCTTGACCGTTTCCCTGACAGCTGTCGGATGATGGGCAAAATCATCGATGACCGTAATGCCTCGTTTACAGCCCCTGACTTCCTGACGCCGCTTAGCCCCCTGAAAGGTTTCCAGAGCCTCGGCCATGCGCGGCACGGATATTCCCAGTTGATCGGAAGCGGCTACGGCAGATACGGCATTGAGCAGGTTGTGCTCCCCCACCATCCGGGTCTTGAATGAGGCGAAATGTTTCCCCTGCCTGCGGACCTGAAAAAACGTCCACGGCGGGTTCATATCCACCTGGCCCAGGCACCAGACCGAATCCGGACGCTTGCCATACGTTTGAATCCGACAGCCGGCAGCGGGAAGAAGCTCTCGGATATGAGGATCGGAATCAAACGCCAGCAGCAGGCTCTCGGCTGCCAGGCCGGACAATAGTTTTTTAAACGTTTCTTTTACGTGATCGATATCGGCGAATATATCGGCATGATCGAATTCCACACTCGTCAGTATGGTAATAGCAGGGTCATAATGCAAAAATTTTGATCCCTTGTCAAAAAAGGCCGTATCGTACTCATCCCCTTCGAGAACGATGTACTGTCCGCTGCCCAGCTGATAGCTGCTGTTAAAATTTTTGAGTATTCCCCCGATCAAAAACGACGGCGCCAATCCGGCTTTATCCAGAATCCAGGACAGGATCGATGAGGTGGTGGTTTTACCGTGGGTACCGGTTACCAGAATCGGTTGTTTCCCCCCGGCAATGAAGTGGTTCACCGCCTGAGGCATGGAACAGAAGAAAATACCTTCCCGCATCACCTTCACCACTTCCGGATTATCCCTTCTGACGGCATTGCCGATAACCACCAGATCAATTTCATCGGCCAGATTATCCTCACTGAATCCGGATGCGGCCTGAATTCCCCGCTGTAAAAGAAATGTACTCATCGGCGGATAGACGTTCTGATCCGATCCGGTAATCTCGTATCCCTTATCCTTGAGCATGGCCGCCAGCGCCCCCATGCCGGTTCCGCAAACGGCAATCAAATGAATTTTTCGGACTTGATCAGGAATACTATTTCGGGTTAAATCTATCACAGGTATTTCCTTATCTAAAAACGGGTTAATGCAATCAAACCATACGGACCGGTCAAGGCCGTCCGATAAGAGCGTCTGGGCTTGATCATAACTGCGGCCATATTTTGCTGTGCGTAGCCTCGGAGTCCCGCCCGTTGCCGGCGTACGACATGGCGCGATCCGGGGAAAAGCTGTCGGGGCCATGAAGCGTTAAAAAGCGCAAACTGTTTGAGGCTTGCCGGGTTTTTGCGCTTTAGCTTCATGGCCCCGGCATCCCCCGGATCGCGCTGGAGAAGGCGGCAATGGGCGGGACGGGCCCCGTGACATTGTGGCCGAAATTATGATCAAGCCCGAGCGTCTCTTGCCATCAAGGAGCAATCTTATGATCCAGCATATCAAAAATGTGTTAACAGATCTTGCAAAAAATGCAACCGGCATCACGGTATTGACGGGTGCCGGCATTTCCGCGGAAAGCGGCATCCCGACATTTCGCGGTCCGGAAGGATTCTGGACGATCGGATCGAAGGAATACCACCCCCAGAAGATGGCCACATATCATATGTTCACAAAAAAGCCGGACGAGGTCTGGACATGGTACCTCTACCGAATGGGGATATGCGCTCAGGCAAATCCCAACCCCGGCCATATGGCGCTGGTTGAAATGGAAAAGATCTTTGGCGACCGCTTCACCCTGATCACTCAAAATGTGGACAACCTGCACCTGAGAGCCGGAAACAGCCCGGAAAAAACATTTCAGGTCCACGGAAATGTTTTTTTCATGCGATGCACCCGGCAATGCTCCGCATCGGTATACCGCCTGCCCCCGGAAATCAACCCGAAAGCCAGGAATGAATCCCTGACCGATACCGACCGGCAGCTTTTGAAATGCCCGGACTGCGGTGCCCTGACCCGGCCCCATGTGCTGTGGTTCGATGAAACCTATGACGAAGACTATTATCGGTTCTACAGCGCATTGCAGACAGCCCGGAATACGGATTTGCTGTTGACGGTGGGAACCTCGGGCGCAACGAATTTGCCCACCCGGGTGATTCAGGAAGTCTATGCCCACGGCGGAACCATTATCGATATTAACATCGAAGATAATCCATTTGCGCAAATAGCAGAAAAAAGTCACCGTGGTGGCTGTATCAAAGCCCCCAGTGCCCGGGCACTGCCCGAAATTGTCGAATGTATCCGGAAGATGTAGAAAAAGGAGGGATGGGGCCGATCAATTAGCCCACAGCCTGGGTCGTGAATCTGTTATTTCAAGATGTTCTGGATTCCCACCTTCGCGAACATGACGGACGTGTACACTTTTTACAAGGTCATCAAACTTCAATCTCAATTTCAACAGGCATTGGAAAAACGATATCATATACCCAATTATAGACAAAAGTATAAACGAGAAAAAACAGAGAAATCCCCACGTCTGTTAGAAAAGCTGTCCACAAGGTCAAATCAAGCCACCAGGCCATGATCGGAATCAGCAAAATAATCAGACTGACTTCAAACAATATCGTATGAAACACCCTCATCCATGCCGGACGCACATTAACGGGTCTGCCCAGCCGTACTAAAACGATATCAAAAACCAAATTATAAATATAGTTCAGACACATGGCGGTTAGCGAGAGGACTATGCTCAACGCTCCTATGCGTGCAAGCCCTTTGCCCAAAACCCATGAGGAGAAAGGCACACATATAACGAGTCCGATTGTTTCAAACAATACCGTATGTCTAATTCTATCAGCGGATGTTCTCATGGATTCATGGCACTCGACAATTAAAATTGAGAAAATTATGGCGAAGGAGAATTCAGGGCTTTTTCAGTCTCCGTTGTCTTCTCTGCCTGCCATGCATTGCTTTGCAAAATTTGTTGGGGGGAAACCCCTTTCCTTTATTTTCTTAAACAGCGAGACTACTATCGCTATACAACGAAAGGCTGTCAAGCGCTTTCGCACGAAAAGCCTTCAGAATTCGAGTGCACTGTTCCGCTGAGCACTTTTGCCGATAATCCTCAGCCAGACTCAGCCTGTTACCACCGTGCACTACATGCTATAATGAGGTTGGTTGTACAGGGAGCACAGGAATATAATGCCGAAGCGGGTGCAAGGGACCGCCTATCGGACAGATGGCAAACGATCTGTTTTTAAAAGCACTTGCAACCTGTCTGAAGTTTCATATATTCTGAAAATATCAGAATATCATGTATGTCTGGGCCTCGGCCTTCATACCTCCTGCCATTCACAAAACAGCGGATCACATCCGAAACGGCAATCTGAGATACTTCACGTTCAAAATTCGCGATGTTAAACCCGGTTACAGATAGAAACGGCTGAAGGCGGGAGTTTAAAACTTTCAACATTTTTTTCGTATTACGTTTTCCCATCAGTTGCCAGCAGGTGTTGTTTAACGCATCTTAATGGGCCGCAGCCCCATCGTTTCAGTCTTAATTAGTTTCCATCTGCAAATCCATATTTTATGTTTTTTCATACAAAACCAGGGAGGCCATCGATGATTGTTCAATCATTTTTTATCAAAGGCATTTCTCACAGCTCCTACCTTCTGGGCGGAAGCCGTTCCTGTGCCATTATCGACCCGGATCGGCATATTCAAATGTATCTGGATGCCGCAAAAGAACTCGGCATGACCATTACCCACATTCTCGAAACCCATCTGCATGCCGATTTCATATCCGGGCATATGGATCTGGCTGAAAAAACAGGCGCCGACATCCATGTTCCCACGTCCGGAAAGTGCAAATTTCCCCATATCCCGGTATCTGACGGCAGCACCATCACCATCGACGATATCCGGATCAAGGTAATGGAAACCCCCGGACATACCCCTGAGCATGTCAGCTATGTGGTCACCGACACGGCCCGTGGAAAAGAGCCGGTCGCCGTCTTTTGCGGGGACACGCTGTTTGTCGGCGATGCCGGCCGCCCGGACCTGTTTCCGGCCATGGCCGAAGAACTTGCGTCCCGGCTTTATTACAGCCTTCATGACACCCTGCTGAAACTGCCGGACTTCTGTGAGGTATATCCGGCACACGGCGCCGGCTCTTTATGTGGCCGGGCCATGGGCGCCAAACGCAGCAGCACCATTGGATATGAAAAACGCTATAACGCCGCCCTTCAAATTTCAAACCGCCATGAATTCGTCCGGTCACTGACCACAAACATGCCGCCGGCTCCGGATCATTTCAGCCGATGCAGCGATATAAACCGACGGGGCCCTTCGCTGGTCCGGACATTTCCCGCACCTGTCCCTCTGACGCCTGAAGCCTTCAGTCAGAAAACCACTCTGGACAATACCGTGGTGCTCGATGTCCGCAGCTATGATGCCTTTGGCGGTCAGCACGTTCCCGAATCCTATCACATCGACATGGGTGGAAATTTTGCCACTTTTGCCGGATGGACACTGCCGCACGGTGCCGCTGTACTCCTGGTAAGCGACAGCGCCGGTCAAGCGCAGGAGGCCGCTGTCTGGCTGCAGCGGGTAGGCATGGACAATATTTCCGGCTTTCTGGACGGCGGCATGTTTACCTGGGCAAAAGCCGGTCTGCCATGCCGCCACGTACCCCAGCTGTCGGCCGAAGAACTTTACCATGCCTTTTCAAACCGGCATGACATGGTACTGATCGATGTTCGGTCCGCTTCAGAGTACGATTCCTTTCATATCGAAAATGCCATCAACATTCCGGCCCCGGATCTGCGGCACCGGTTTCGTGAGCTCGACCCAGAACGCCAGACAGTGCTGCTCTGCGGCACCGGGCACCGGTCCAGTCTGGGAGCCAGCATTCTGAAACAGCATCATTTTGACAATGTACTCAATGTCGCCGGTGGCATGACAGGATACAGCGCATCCGGCTATTCCCCCGCATGCCCCGTCTGTTTCAACCCTCACGGGCCCCATTTTATGGGTCAGGTTTTGGGGAAAGGAGAAAGCCTGTGAACTGGCTGGTCATGAAACAGTGGTCGCCATATGCATCCGGTATCGGCATCGGCATCTTGAGCTGGCTGACCTTTGTGTTGTCTGACAAGCCGATCGGATGTTCCACCGCCTATGCCCGGACCAGCGGAATGATTGAACGCCTGTTTCGGGGAGACAAAACCCTGCAGCGACCGTATTACCAAAAATTTCACCCTGAAATAGACTGGCAATGGATGCTGGTGGCCGGTATTTTCATCGGATCGTTCATCTCCGCCGGGTTATCCGGACAGTTTGAAATCATATGGGTCCCCTCCCGATGGGCGGCATCGTTGGGCACCTCTGCGCTGATCCGGTTTATGGCTGCGCTGTCCGGCGGCATTCTCATGGGATTCGGCGCCCGCTGGGCCGGGGGATGCACCAGCGGCCACGGCATCAGCGGCACACTTCAGCTGGCTGTCAGCAGCTGGCTGGCCGCGGTATGTTTTTTCATCGGCGGGATCATCACGGCCGCTGTCTTGTATCATTGACGTTTTGCCGCTGACTGAAAGGAATCAACCGATGTTGACCTCATTGCATGCAAACAACCCCCTTCAGCGGATACTGGCGCTCCTGCTGGGGATCATATTCGGGTTCCTGCTCCAGAAAGGGGGCGTCACCCATCTCGATGTGATCATCAACCAGCTGCGGTTAACCGATTTTACGGTTGTCAAAATCATGCTCTCCGCGGTGATCACCGGAATGATCGGCGTTCATTTTCTCAAGGCCCTCGGGATGGCAAGGCTTCATCCCAAACCCGGATCATTCGGCTCATCGGTCATCGGAGGCCTCATATTCGGAGTGGGGTTCGGGGTTCTCGGGTACTGTCCTGGCACGATCGCAGGCGCAGTGGGCCAGGGTTTTCTGGACGCCCTGACCGGAGGAATTCCCGGTATCCTGATCGGTGCGGAATTATTTGCCGTCGTCTACCCCAAACTGAACCACACGGTGCTGAACAGGGGAAACTTCGGGGAGCTCACCCTGCCGGAACTGCTCAACCTCAGCCCATGGGTGGTGGTGGCGTCGGTGAGTTTTTTTTTGATATTTGTACTCATCCTGATTGAAAAAACGGGGTGGTAGAAAGCTGATAACCGGTGGCAAAATAAAAAACTCGGGCATATTTCCTAAAAAATATTCTGACAGATGAACAACCATTTCTGGACGAAAACTGCCCGTTTTCTCAAACGCATTGGGCGAAAATTTTAATCCTCAAAAATACAAACTGCAGACCGCGTTAAGTGCTCAAATAATAAATCCGTGAATCTGAAATGTATTTCTGCGGTCAAAATTTTCGCCCGCCTTGAACCTGAAAAAATTATCAGGTTTTCATTCGGCCGCTACCGGGCCAGCGCCTGCAGCACTTCTTCTGCAGCCGCTATCGTCGCATTGATATGCGCTGTTTCATGCGCTGCTGAGACAAACAGCGCTTCAAACTGGGACGGGGCAAGATACACCCCTTTTTCCAGCATACCGTTATAGTATGCCGAAAAAAGGGTCAGGTCACTGGTTTTGGCATCCAGGAAATTATTCACGACCTTATCGGTAAAAAACACCCCCATCATGGAACCGACCCTGTTCGCGTTGATCGGTATCCCCGCCTTTTGGGCCGCTTTTTTCAAACCATTTAGCAACATTTCCGATTTTTTATCCAGGGCTTCATAGAAACCGGGGACCTGAAGCTGCTGCAGGGTTGCAATTCCAGCAGCCATGGCCAATGGATTTCCGGAAAGCGTTCCGGCCTGATATACCGGCCCCTGAGGCGCGATATACTCCATGATATCACGCCTGCCGCCATAGGCACCGACCGGCAGGCCGCCACCGATAATTTTCCCCATGGTGGTCAGATCCGGGGTGATCCCGTATAATACCTGCGCCCCGCCGTAAGCGACCCTGAAACCGGTCATCACCTCATCGATAATCAGAAGGGCGCCGTGTTTTTCCGTCACTTCCCTGAGGGTTTTCAGAAATCCCTCTGCCGGGGGCACCATCCCCATATTCCCGGCAACCGCTTCCACAATGACGCAGGCAATCTGGTCCCCCCTTTCGGCCATCACCGAACGGATAGATTCGATATCGTTATACGGGATTGACAAGGTATGGTTGATAAATGATTCCGGAACCCCCGGACTGCCCGCGATACCGAGGGTGGCCACTCCGGAGCCGGCTTCGACCAGAAGGGTATCGGAATGCCCGTGATAACAGCCGTCAAATTTTATAATGGTATCCCGCCCCGTAAACCCCCGGGCCAGGCGAATGGCGCTCATGGTTGCCTCGGTTCCGGAGTTGACCATTCGAACCATATCAACGGACGGAAATGCGTCAACGACCATCTGCGCCAGCTGAATTTCAAGATCCATCGGCGCCCCGAAACTGGTTCCCCGTTTGAGAGCCGTTTCAATAAATTCGATAACACGCGGATGCCGGTGGCCCAGTATCATCGGTCCCCATGATCCGATATAATCAATATAGTGATTGCCGTCTGCATCATAAATCATACAACCTTGGGCACGATCAATAAATAGAGGGGTTCCGCCAACGGATTTACATGCCCGCACCGGGCTGTTGACCCCACCGGGTATTATCTCCTGTGCCCGCTTGAAAAACTGATCTGATTTTTCGCGTTTCATCCTTCAATATCCTTTCCGTGTATTGAATAACTCCATCACATTTAGTATAAATAAAAAAACTATCAGACGGCATTTTCCCGGTCAAGAAAAGTTCATTCAAATGACAAAGTTTATAACAGGAAAGCATTTTACAACAACAAATAAAAATCAATACGAGCTGAATCCATGGGACAACCAAGACAAATCAAACAACTGGCGAAATTTCTGGATTACATTCTGGCCCGGAGCCCCTATGAATTTGGCCTTGTACCCGATGAAAACGGATATTTCAGGATAAAGGACCTGCTAAAAGTGTTCTCTGAGGAACAGGGCTGGAAACATGTCCGCCAATCACATCTCAACGAAATCATGATAAGTCTGCCAAACGCACCGGTTGAAATCACCGGCGACCGGATTCGCTCGACATGCCGGAATCATCCGGGCTTTGCCAACCCCGCAGGCCACCTTCCAAAGCTTCTTTACACCTGTGTCCGGCGTAAAGCGTATCCGTTTGTCCTTGATAAAGGCATATCCCCCATGGGCTCAAGGGATCATGTCATCCTGACACCCGATGCCGATATGGCAGTAAGAATAGGAAAACGCATCGATCCTGATCCGGTACTGCTGACGATTCAAACGGCCATGTGCCAGAATCAGGGAATCTGTTTTCAGCAGGCAGCAGAACTTATTTTTCTGACCCGGGCAATCCCCTCCGCCTGTTTTACCGGACCGCCGCTTACCCGGTCCAGACCCGAAGAAAAAAAGAAAGAACCCGTTCAGGCACCGGTTTCGGATCATCTGCCCGGTAGTTTTTTTATTGCTTTTGGTGTTGAAAAACCCGACAAGCTATCGGTCAAACGTTCAAAAAAACAAACCGACATCACCCGAAAAAAGCAGCGAGACCAAATGAGACGCCATAAACAGAACCCCTGGCCGGATTAATACCTGAGGGCCACCTGATTTTCCAAGCCCGCTGGTTCAGCGGGCATCCTCCGGGTCAATTTTCCAAAAAAATTTTCATAAAATAAATTGACAAGTACATACTCATTTGTTAGGGTTGATTTTGTTTTTTAGAACAGACAATTTATACGAAGGGCCGTTAGCTCAATCTGGCAGAGCACCTGACTCTTAATCAGTAGGTTGAAGGTTCGATTCCTTCACGGCCCACCAGACATTCAGGGGATAGCTTTCATTCAGGCTACCCCTTTTTTATTCCGGAAGCCTGATTGACAGTTTCCAATGGCGGTGACGGATGGCACGGCTGCTCCATCCGGATTACTACAGGCGCGGGGACTCTCGGCCCCCCGACTGTCTGGCACAGCCCCGTTCGTTTTTTTCGCCCACTGCCGATCTCCCTGGAAATACGGAACTTACGTGCCACCCTCAACATCCATTCCTGAGGGTAACATTTGTCATACCTTGAATCTAAAAAGAATCCGGTGGTTCGTTCGTGCGCCATCTGATAATTTGTTTGAAATAATATTTATTTGACATGTAAAATACATTATTGATACATAAAAGATTTTTATAAATAAATTATTTTACTTCATCCTTGCTCCGGTTCATCCGGGGCTTTAAACCCGTAAGGAGGTTTCATGAGAAGGTACGAGACTATTTTTATTATCGATCCGGATCTTTCGGACGACGGCCGTGGGCCAATTATTGAACGCGTCAAAGGCTTGATCGAGAGCCAGGACGGATTCCTGGTTGAAATGAACGAATGGGGACTCAGAAAACTTGCCTATACCATCAGAAAAAAACCCCGCGGATATTATATCCTCCTGAACTACTGCGGAGCAGGGCCACTTGTTGACGAGATTGAACGGTTCTTCAGAATTGATGATCGCATCTTGAAATTTATGACGATTGTGCTGGAAGAGGATGCGAATATCGAAAAAATCAAGGAAGAAATCGCCGAATCAGAAGCCAGAAAGCAAGTAGCTGATGAAGCCGCTTCCAAGACTGCTGAACCGGAGAAAACACCTGAGCAGGACACTGCCCAGGCTGAAACCAACACAAATCAAGAGGAGGAGTAATCAAATGGCGTTTGCTGCGAAAGAGCCCAGAGGTTCATCAAAATTTACCGGAAAAAGAAGGAAAAAAAGGGTATTTCATAGAAGAAAAGTCTGCCGATTCTGTGCAGATACAAGCATCGTGATTGATTATAAGGACATAAGAACCCTGAGATATTTTATTACGGAACGAGGCAAAATCATTCCCAGACGTATATCAGGCACCTGTGCAAAACATCAACGAGTCTTGAACCAGGCCATCAAACGCGCCAGAACCATTGCACTTCTGCCGTTTGTTGGCCCCCTTGAGCATCAAAGCTGACAATGGATAACAAACGCAGGCGGCTGCCTCAGAGGAGAAGAGGATAGTGCCTCACACCGATTCAGGAAAAACCATAAAATCGATTATCAACGGCGTTGCGATTATTCTCTTTTTTTTTGCAATATCCGCGACAATGCCGATTCTGGGCTTTTTCTGCTCTATGATGGCACCGCTTCCGGTACTGTTTTACCGTGCGAAGCTGGACAGAACCACGGGAGTGATCATCCCTATACTGGCGTTGATGATCATGGGCGCTTTTGCAGGAGGACTGACACTTGATTTATTATTCTATGCGGAGCTTCTCCTGCTTGGATATGTGCTAAGCGAACTGATGGGAATGAATCTGTCGATCGAAAAAACCGTCGGGTATGCGTGTGGCATCACGGGATTGGCAGGGCTGGCCGGGCTTATGGCTTTCGGCCACATCTACCATACCGACATTCTGGCGCTTGTTTCGGACTATGTATCAAAAAATCTTGAGCTGACGCTGGCGTTTTATCAGAATATGGGCCTGCCAGAGGAAAGTGTCCATATGATTTCGAGCTCGAAAGAAGCCATCGGATATGTTCTGGTCAGAATCATTCCGGCGCTGATTGTCGTTTCGGCGCTGATAGTGTCATGGGCAAATCTGCTGCTGGCAAGACCGCTTCTGACGTCTCAGGGAATCAATGTCCCGGACTTTGGTCCCCTATCTTTATGGAAAGCCCCTGAGGGTTTGGTTTGGGCGGTTATCGGATGCGGCATCCTGATACTTTTTCCGGGGAAAACCGTTACGCTGGTTGCTTTAAATGGATTGATCATTCTCATGTCCATCTATTTTCTGGAAGGCATAGCCATTGTATCCTTCTATTTTGAAAAAAAACGGTTTCCCCGTATTCTCAGGACCCTATGTTACTGTGTAATCGCTTTTGAGCAAGTAGCGCTGCTTCTTGTTATCGGACTCGGATTTTTTGACATCTGGTTGAATTTCCGTAAAATTCAATTTACAAAAAACAACTAAAGACTGTTCTTTAGTGGAGGTAAAATAATGAAGGTTATCTTGAATGAAACGATAGAATCTCTCGGCATTATCGGCAGCGAAGTGACCGTGTCAGATGGGTTTGGTCGCAACTATCTGTTACCGCAAAAAAAAGCAGTGGCGGCAACCCCTCAGAACCGCAATATATTTCTCCAGCAAAAAGCCAGGCTCGATCTCCAGATCGCTAAAGAGCGGGAATTTGCCGGGGAAATGGCTAAAAAACTCGAAAGTGTCATCTGTAAAATCACCGCAAAAGTCAGTGATGAAGATCGGCTGTATGGCTCCATTTCCATAAGAGAGATTATGGATGCGCTGTCCGACCAGGGCGTTGAAGTGGATAAAAAGATGATATTGCTTGCGGAACCTATCAAACAGACCGGCACTTTTAAAATCCCCATCCGCGTTTACCAAGGAATAGAGCCTGAGATTACAGTTGAAGTCATCCCCGAGCAATCAAACGAATAACTTCTTCGGGTGCCATGCACAGGTATACAATGTCCACCCAGAAATAGGCTAAGTTTTTTCAAGTTCAAGCAGGGCGAAGATTTTAACCGCAGGAATACATGTGTGTATTTTAAGGATTAAAATCTTCGCCTGACGCACAGGGGAAAATAGCCATTTTCGGATGAACACTGTCTGTCGCATTGTTCATGGCCCCTGATTTTTATCGCACGAACACGGAAGCTCCATGAACAGAATTCAATCCCAAAAAAACCAGCAAAACCTCACAGTGCCCCCACAAAGTATCGAGGCCGAAGAATCCATACTCAGCTCTTTACTGATCGACAACAGCTCGCTGCTGGATATCGTTGAAATTCTGTCACCGGACGATTTTTACAAATCAGCTCATCAAAAAATTTATTCAGCCGTTCTTGACCTCTTTTCAAAAAATGAGCCGGTTGATCTGGTCACCCTCACCAACTTGCTCCGTGAAAAAGCCCAACTGGAAGAAACAGGGGGGGCCGCCTATCTGGCATGGCTGATGGATTCCGTTCCGCTTGCCGTTAACGCCCCGCATTATGCAAAAATTATACACGACAAAGCATGCCTGCGGCGTCTGATCGAAAAAGCGAACCTGATCACCCGGCGCTGTTTCGAAAACAGCAGTGATGTCGATGATGTGCTGGACTATGCTGAAACTTCGATATTTGAAATATCGGAAAACAAAATCAGACCGTCCTTTTATTCCCTGGGAAAAATCATTGAATCCAACATCGACGAACTTGAAGAGCGACAGGGGAATAAATCGCTGATCAGCGGCGTGGCAACCGGCTTTCGACAATTTGACAACCTGACTTCAGGTCTGCAGAATTCTGATCTGATTATCCTGGCCGCCCGGCCAAGTATGGGTAAAACCGCTTTTGCACTGAATATAGCCAGAAACGCGGCAATTGACGGAAAGGTTCCTACCGCCATATTCTCACTCGAAATGTCCAAGGAGCAGCTTTCCATGCGTCTGCTCTGCGCGGAATCCCGAGTCGACTCCTCGCGAATTCGAACCGGTTTTTTCAGCAAGGATGACTGGCAAAAACTGACACAGGCCGCCAGCATATTAACCGATGCACCAATCTATATTGATGATTCGGCGGACCTGACGGCGATAGAAATCAGAGCCAAGGCCCGCCGGCTGAAAATGGAAAAAGGACTCGGTCTTATTATCATCGATTACCTTCAGCTGATGCAGGGAAGAAAATCCGTCGAATCCAGAAGGGATCTTGAAATTTCTGAAATATCAAGATCGATGAAAGCACTGGCCAAAGAAATCAGCGTGCCGGTTATCGGATTGTCTCAGCTCAACAGAAAGCTGGAAGAACGCAGCGATAAACGCCCGCAGATGTCGGATTTAAGAGAATCCGGTGCCCTCGAGCAGGATGCTGACCTGGTCGTGTTTATTTACCGGGATGAGGTATACAACAAAAAAGAAGATAATCCGAATAATGGAAAAGCGGAAATCATCATAGCCAAACAGAGAAACGGCCCCATCGGCACCGCAACGCTGGCATTTTTAAAGACCTACACCCGGTTTGAGTCGCTGGCATCGGATCATGGGATACCTGACATGCATTAATTCTCAGGCAGCCGATCATCAGCGGAGGGAGACTGCGGACAGAGCCGGCTTTACGTTCCGCCGGCAGCCGCCTTCTGCCGACTGTTTTTTTCTGCCTCAGCCGGTGCTCTCTGTCAAGCCGCCGGAAAGATATCCGCCTTCAATTCTCTATACCGACCCATCCTTACAAAAAGGTGTAATCCAACATCATGAAACGGCTTTTTGGTAACATCAAAGGTCTGAAGGCCAGCCAGAGCCAAAAACTTGAAAATTTCTATCGGCGGCGCGTCCCGCCACAATTTCTGATCACCCCTGAACTCTGCCGGGATCTGTCATTGCTTTCAAAGGACATCGGCAGGCAGATTGGCCTTCTCATTGATCGATCCGGCAAAATCGCGCATGTCATTGTCGGGGACGCTGAGCGCATCGTCATTCCCCACACCAGCGAATACAGTGCCGCTCCTGCCCGCCTCAAGGGGATACGCTGCATTCACACCCATTTGAACCGGGAAGTGCTCACCCGTGATGACCTGAACGATCTTGCCCTGTTAAGACTCGATATGATGGCCTCCATTACGGTCGGGACGGACGGCCGGCCGGAAAAAATTCATACCGCCCACATTCTGCCAAAAGGATCGCGGGAAAACCCTTGTCAGCTGCTTCCGGTTCTTGATCCCCAGCATCTTGATATTGACTGCCTTTCACGAATCCTGGCTCTGGAAAATGAGCTCTCGCAGCAGACCGCCCTGCATGCAGCCGATTCCGGCAGAGAAAGGGCGCTTCTGATCAGCGTCTCTACGGCTCCGAAACCCATGTCCGTAGAATCTCTTGCCGAACTTGCGCAGCTTGCACGCTCCGGCGGAATTGATGTGGTGCAGACCGTGCTGCAGCAGCGCAGCAAAGTGGACCCAAAGTATCTGATAGGCTCTGGAAAACTTCAGGAAGTCGCCATCACCGCGCTTCAACGGGAAGCCACCCTGATCGTTTTCGATCAGGAGCTTAATCCGTCACAGATCCGATCCATTACAGACCACATTGAATTAAAAGTCATCGACAGGACACAATTAATCCTGGATATTTTTGCACAAAGAGCACAGACCAAAGAAGGAAAACTCCAGGTTGAACTGGCTCAGCTCAAGTATCTTCTGCCCCGGCTGACACAAAAAAACACGGCCATGTCCCGGCTGACCGGTGGCATCGGGGGCCGCGGCCCCGGTGAAACCAAGCTGGAGATCAACCGCAGGCGGGTGCGGAACCGCATTCAGCAGCTTGAAAAAGCACTGGATCTGGTCAAAGCACATCGCAGGCAGCAAAAAGCCCTTAGAAACAGACGACGGCTTCCTGTAATTTCTATCATCGGCTATACCAATGCCGGAAAATCAACGCTGTTAAACACCCTGACCAAAAGCCATGTCCTGTCTGAAAGCCGTCTGTTTGCCACACTGGACCCATCCAGCAGACGTCTGAAATTGCCGAAAGATACCGAAGTCATTATTACCGACACGGTTGGATTTATTAAACATCTGCCAAAGGACTTGATGGTGGCCTTCCGTGCAACGCTGGAAGAACTTGAAAGCGCCGACCTGCTCCTCCATGTCATCGATATCAGCAACCCTCAGGTTCAAAGCCAGATCGAATCTGTGGAAAAAGTGCTTTCAGATCTGAACCTGGGGCATATTCCTCAAATCCGGGCGCTTAATAAGCAGGATCAGGTGGATCCACAGACACTCAATCGTCTGATCCATCTGATTGGCGGGATACCTGTCTCTGCCAGAGATCCATCCACGGTAACACCTCTGCTTGAAAAACTTCAGTGGTTTATATCCCGTCTGCAACACCCGCCGCTCGTATTCTCGAATACCGAGTGAGGCCGGTTTGGCTGGCGTGGTAATATTCATGATAACTGTCACTTACGCAAAGTGAAGCCTACCTTCTCCGGATAAAACGCCCACCTGATGTCATTAAAGGTTGACAGGAATAGAAAATCGCTTGTAAAAGGATAGACTTATGGATTTAGATTTAATAAAAAAAATCGGGGTCGAAGCCGCCTGTCAGGGGGCAGAGATTCTTCTGTCCCATTTCGGCAACCTGTCGCATATCCATAAAAAAGGGGCAATCGATCTGGTTACCGAAGCTGATCTTGGCTCAGAACAGGCCATTATCAAAACGATCAGAACCCACTTTCCCGATCATGCTATCCTGGCCGAAGAAAGCGGCATGAACGAAGGAAAATCAGATGTCCGCTGGATTATCGATCCGCTTGACGGCACAACCAACTATGCGCATCGGCTCGGACAGTTTGCCATTTCCATTGCTTGTACCTCCGGCGCCGATATTGTGGCAGGCATTGTGCTCAATCCCGTGACAGAAGAGCTGTTTACCGCCCTGCGGGGCCGCGGCGCAATGCTCAATGGCCGACCCGTCAGGGTGTCCGACACATGCGGGATTGAAGACAGCCTGCTGGTAACCGGTTTTCCTTACAATCTGAAAGACATCTTCCCCGGCCTTATAGAGCGGTTTGCCAATTGTCTCAAGGCCTCTCAAGGGGTACGAAGGATGGGCTCTGCCGCTTTGGATCTTTGTTTTGTGGCATGCGGAAGATTTGAAGGATTCTGGGAACAAAACCTGAAAGCCTGGGATACGGCGGCCGGCACACTGATTGCCCGCGAAGCCGGGGCCTTTGTTACAGATTTTTCTGGCATTCCGTTCACGGTGGACAGAAACGAAATTGTGGCCACTAACGGAAAAATCCATAAGCAACTGCTGGCATTACTTTAGAAAAGGACGGAAAATGAAAAAAAAACCTACGGTTATCTCAAAAACCTTAAACGATCATATCGGATGCTACGGCACCTTCAGCATGCAGGATACGATCTGCAGGAAGTATTGCGCTTTAAAACTTCGCTGCGCCATCGAGCATGATCAGAATATGCGCGTTGACCTGCTGGAGGAAATCATTGAATCCGAGGCCATGTTTGACAACATCCAGTAAAACATCGGCTTCATGAACAAGCTGGCTGCCTGCGCACAGGACGGCTTGATTTTTCAATCCACTCGATTGTCATCCAGAAGCGGCTGAACCATATAAACTTAATCCGGGAATATTTTTCCCGGATTTAAAATATGGCCGGGATCAAAAACACGCTTAATTTTTTTCATCAGCTCGATTTCAACCCGCCCGAGTTCTTTTGCCACATATGGCGCCTTGGTAATTCCCACCCCATGCTCACCCGAAATCGTTCCACCAAGCGCAAGGGTATAATCGAACACCGCTTCGACAGCGGCTTCGCCTTTTTTCAGTTCTTCAGCGTTCTGCTTATCCAACATGACATTGAAATGAATGTTGCCATCCCCGGCATGGCCAAAGCTGACCATTGTCAGCCCGGTTTTATTTCTTAACTCATTAATTTTATTGACCATATCCGGCAATTTATTCCTCGGGACCACAATATCTTCATTGATCTTATCCGGAGCGTAACGAAACAGCGCCGGAGAAATCGACTTTCTGGCTTTCCACAATTTAGTGGCTTCCTCCCGGGTTTGCGCCACACTGACATTCCTGGCCCCCAAAGCGGTGCAAAGATGCCGAAGCTCATTGATATCACGGTCCACTTCATTTTCATTGCCATCCACTTCAATGATGAGCAGCGCCTCTGCATCGACAGGCAGCCCGATGTGCAGATAATTTTCAACACAGCGTATGGACGCATTGTCCATGTATTCAATGGTCCTTGGAATAATACAGCGTCTGATGATTTCAGACACCGTTTCAGCGGCGGTTTCAATCCTGTCAAAAACCGCCGTCATGGTCCTGACCGCCTGAGGCAGGGGAAGGAGGCGAAGCGTCATTCGGGTAATAATGCCCAGGGTCCCCTCAGATCCGGTAAAAAGGCGGGTCAAATCATATCCGACAACGCCTTTGGCCGTTTTGACCCCTGTGGTAATTACCTCGCCTGTGGGAAGCACCACTTCAAACCCCAGGACATAGTCCCGCGTCACCCCATATTTGACCGCGTGAGGTCCACCGGCACACTCCGCCACGTTTCCCCCCAGTGTTGAAATCTCTGAACTGGACGGATCGGGCGGATAAAACAGACCCTCCTTTTCAACCGCTCTGTGAAATTCTCCGGTCACAACTCCCGGCTGGACATGAGCAATCAGATTATCCTTATCGATTTGAAGTATCCGGTTCATACGGGATAACACCAGAACGATACCGCCTCTGACCGCAAGCGATCCTCCGGTCATGCCGGACCCGGCCCCTCTCGGAACCACGCAGAATCCTTCGACGCTGGCAAGCGACATGACAGCGGATATTTCCCGGGTATTTGCGGGAAACACCACTGCTTCAGGCAGATACGTTCTGGCAGTTGCATCAAACGCATAGCAGAGCAGGTCTTCTTTTTCTCTGCTGCAATATTCTTTCCCAACAATATGCTGAAGTTTTCGAAATGCGGATTTTGTGAGGTGCATGGCAGTATCGGCCGGTAAAATGTTAACCCCGTCGTTGCATAACCAAAACAGTGAAAAACAAGGTAATGATTACAAACAGAGGGGAGATTCGTAATGCAGATTCCGGATATCACGAATCGTGACGTCGACATTTATTAAAATCACCATCTCGTTTACCTTCCGGAAAAGCCCCTACTGTATCTGGGACTTGATCATAACTGCGGCCATAACGTCGTGAGGACCGTCCCGGCCGTTGCCGGCTTCTCCGACACGATACGGAGAAAGGATGCCGGTAAGCATTCTACAGTTTCACCCTTGGGCGCGTTGGCGCTACCGCATTGCCGATTTTTGCGCCGCTGGGGTTAATAAAAAAAGTGATCAGATGCGCTGCATGTTCCCGCAGTCAAAAAACTGGAACCATTATATTCCAGCCGACACGGACTTGAAAATCAGAATCGGCCGTTTTCCAATTTTTCACTCAAAAACTTCACCTGATCCCGAACCGAATTATCCTGCTTTACATTACGCTCCACGACATTGATAGAATGCAGCGCCGTCGCATGATACCGGTTAAAGCCTTTGCCTATCACCTGAAGCGGCTGATCCGTATATTTCCGTGCCAGGTAAATGGCGACCTGCCGTGGACGGACAAAGCACTGTTTGCGTGACCGGGACACCAGTTCTTCCAGAGAAACCCCATACTCTTTGGATACAAGTTTTTTGATGACATCGATTGTAATCTGTTTTCTATTCACCGCGATGTTATCGACAACACTTCTGGCAAGATCAAGATCGATGACCGTATTCATCAAAGAGGCCTTTGTCACAATGCTCTTCAGCCCGGATTCCAGTTGTCTGACATCGTCCGAAAGTTCACTGGCTAAATATTCAAGAATCTCTCCGGGCAGACCATACCCGTTTTCCCGTGATTTTTGACACAGGATTTTCATCCGGGTTTTAAAATCAGGCGGCTCAATCCTTGAAATAAGACTGCTTGATAACCGGGATCTGAGCGGATCGATCATCTTCGGAATATCCCCCGGAAGATAGCAGCTGCTGAAAATAATCTTTTTTTCCGCATCGAACAGGTAATCCAGGATCAGGGCCAGTTCGATCTGGGTGCGTTCTTTACCGGTTAAAAACTGCACATCCTCCAGCAGCAACACATCACAGTGTCTTCGATATTTTTCCTTGAAATCGGAGATGGTATCATTCCGAAACGACTGAACCATCTCATTGGTAAAATCTTCCAAAGTAATATAAAATACACGTTCATTCGGCTGCTGAGACAATATATGATGGCCGACGGCCTGTGCCAGATGGCTTTTACCCATTCCGGTCTGGGATAATAAAAACAAGGAATTCTGACAGTTTTGTCTCTGGGACGCTAACGACATGGCCGCCGAATAGGCAAAATTATTGTTCCCGCTGACGACAAAGTTATCAAACGTGAAATCCTTTCGTAATAACCGGCCATTACGGGCTTTCACATTCATAATGGGCAAAGGGATCTGAAGGTCGAGATTCGATGCCGTTGAAACCAGCCGGGAAGTTTCCCTTCGGGGGCTGGCACCCTCTGCCACCTGTACTGTCAGCTTGTTTACTTTATTGTCTGTAATACGAGATATGATTGACTCAATCAGAGCCCCGTAATGATCAAGGACGCGTTTTTTGGAAAAAAAATTGGGAGTTGAAAGCATAATTTCATTATTTTCAATTTTTTCCAGCTCCAGCGTATCGATCCACATGGTAAATATATGGGCGGGTACCTGCTGTTTGATATTTTGTTTAACCTCGTTCCAGACAGATTTCATCGGCTTGATTCTTTTAATTTTTAATTGGTTAAAAGATAAATACAACTCAACACATTCAATTATTCCAGGATAACCGATTAACTTCACCCTTAAAAAAATTGCAGATAAAAACTCGGATTTAAAGCAGGTAATTTTTAAGACATGCCAGTTTGAAAAACTCCGCTCGGATCAATCGACAGAGAGACAGAAGACGAGTATATAAGAACATACATATATAAAAAAATGAATCCCTTTGAGTGAAAGGGAATTTTTATGCATCAAAACAAACTGTTTTAACTGTTTTTTTTTACACTATTCGGTTTATCCCATCAGTGCTCATTGAAGAATGCCTTTTATTATTTCATTGGTAGTTATTTGTCAATCCGAATAAATTCGGTTTGCAACCCATTAGGATTTGCGTCTGATATATTTTGCAACCATTTGTTTTTTAATGACATTATTTTATAATGGCCTATAAATACTCATAAATACAGCCATTACGTAGAAAGACATTTTTTTTAAGCATTTTAAGTACATCCACGCTAATTGACAATTTGTCAGCCGCATGACGTTCTCAAATATTCTTTATTTATCTATGATTTTCATCTATTTTCTTTATTGTAAAGCCGTTTTTGATGTAATGACCTTTGACAGATAAACGCAAACTTCTAAAATCCTCATTTCCGGATTTCAAGCGCCCATCCATGCCCCCACCTTTTGAAAACCCGGGGCTTGATCATAAGATCATAACTGCGGCCATAACGTCGTGAGGGCCGTCCCGGCCGTTTCCGGCTTCTCCAGCACGATACGGGGCAACGGCCGGGACTTCGAAACTACACGTAAGAGAATATGGCCGCAGTTATGATCAAGCCCAAAACCAGATTTATGGATGATCACGGGATATGAATCTGAGGATTGGAATCTATGCTGACAGCATCCGGCAAACATGATATGAAAGAAAAATAATCTTTTGTCGGATAATTTTTAACCTTGATCACAGCCCATTCCCGGCGGAATTGGCGGACAAATCGGGATCACCGGGACTGATATGACATAAAGGCTGAAAAGCAGACTCCGTTTTCTTCATAAATTCTGAAAAGGGTCGCCCCTGTTCAATGAATATCTGGACAAACTCAGCCTTTCAGAATTTAAAATCGTCTTTAACTGTATATATTTTTTCAAGGCATTCATCATGACAGACCAACGCCCCGTCATTGGCATCACCCTGGGAGATCCGGTAGGTATCGGCCCCGAAATCATCCTGTCAGCGCTGCAGGCACCTTCGATATATGAAATCTGCAAACCCCTTGTATTCGGAGATTTCAACTGGTTAACCGCCACAGCAGATTCCACCGATAGTCCGTTGCGGATAACGGCCGTTCAAATTCCGGGTGCCGGCGCTTATACACATGGCACGATCGACGTATTGAACCTTTCCGACCTTGATCCCCGCGCCATTCAGTGGGGAAAGCCCAGCGTTGAGACCGGAAAAGCCATGGTCGGCTATATCCTTGAAGCCGTCAATATGGCGTTAACAGGTAAAATTTCTGCCATCGTCACGTGTCCGATCAATAAAAGCGCCATGCACATGGCCGGATACCGTTATAACGGCCACACGGAACTGCTGGCGGAAAAAACCCATGCCCGGGAATATGCCATGATGCTTGCCGGGGACAAGCTCAGGGTTGTGCTGGTAACCATTCACGTCCCGTTACAAGACGTCCCCCGACTGATTACCACCCAATCGGTATTGGACACCATCCGGATTACGGATCGATCATTAAAACAGCGCTTTGGTATTTCATCCCCGCAGATAGCGGTCGCGGCATTAAATCCCCATGCCGGAGAAGGCGGCATGTTCGGCGACGAGGAAACCCGGTGGATTCTGCCGGCCATCGATCAGGCACGACGCGAAGGACTGGAGGTCTCCGGCCCTTACCCGCCGGACACGCTCTTTTATCATGCGGCAAAAGGCCGTTATGATGCTGTCGTCTGCATGTACCATGATCAGGGACTGATTCCGTTTAAAATGGTTCATTTTACCGACGGAGTCAATACGACCCTCGGCCTTCCGATTATCCGGACATCGGTTGACCATGGCACCGCCTACGATATTGCCGGAAACGGCACGGCCGATCCGGGAAGCCTGATAGCGGCAATCCGGATGGCATCACACCAGGCAGTGGTGATGCGGTCGTGAGCCAAGAGCCAAGCGTCGTGGCCTCTGCTTTTGAGCGGTTCTTGAAAGAAATACTTTTTTTAAATTTTTCAGGGATACTGACAGACTGGACCAAATCATGAATTCAGATTTCATCATCATCCGGGGAGCCAGGCAGCATAACCTGAAAAACATCGATATCGATATCCCTCGAAACAGCCTGGTCGTCATCACCGGGCTGTCCGGTTCCGGCAAGTCCACCCTGGCGTTCGACACCTTATATGCCGAAGGCCAGCGACGATATGTCGAATCGCTTTCCACTTACGCACGCCAGTTCCTGGAGCGTCTGGAAAAACCCGATGTGGATATGATCGAAGGGCTTTCACCGGCTATCGCCATCGAGCAGAAGACGGCCAGTCACAACCCCCGCTCCACGGTGGGTACCATCACCGAAATATATGATTATCTCCGGCTTCTCTATGCCAGAATCGGCACCCCGCACTGCCACCTGTGCGGCCGGCCGATCACCTCCCAGACCATCGATCAGATGATCGATCAGGTGATGGCCCTGCCCGAAAAAACCAGAATCATCATTCTTTCCCCGGTTGTATCCGCCCAGAAAGGATCCCATGAAAAAATCCTTGCCCGCCTGAAAAAAGAGGGATTTGCCCGTGTCCGGGTTGACGGCAGCATTCTGGAAATCGAACGCGTCGAAAAACTGGATAAAAACAGCCGCCATCAGATCGATGTCATTGTCGATCGTCTGGTGATCAACGAGCGTATCCGAAACCGGCTGGCAGATTCCATCGAGCTTGCCATGGCACAGGCAGACGGATGGATTGAAGTGGATGTGGTCGATGGAGAGCCCATTTTATTCAGCGAAAAGCTGACCTGCATCTCCTGCGGAGTCAGTTATCCGGCCTTTACACCGGCCAGTTTTTCATTTAATTCTCCTCAGGGCGCCTGCCCCGAATGCGACGGGATGGGGTCCACAACCGAATTTGATCCGGATCTGATCATTCCCAATCCGGAACTTTCCCTCAGGGACGGAGCGGTGGCGCAGTGGGCCAACAGAAACTCCGTCCAGTTTTTTGAGTTCCTCGACGCCCTGACATCTCACTACGGCGTGGACATTTATACGCCCGTAAAAGACCTCCCGGAGCACTTCAGGCAGGTTCTCCTGTACGGATCGGGAAAAGAGCAGATCCCCTTTTATTTTGAACGCGACACTGGACGGGGTACCTACCAGAAAACCTTTGAAGGCCTGATTCCAAAACTCAGGCGGCAATATATCGATACGGACTCAGCCCAAACCCGGGATGAGATCCGCCGATACATGAGCTTTCACCCCTGCCCCGAATGCAGGGGAACCCGGCTCAACCCGGTCAGCCGATCGGTTACCGTAAATGGGGTTACCCTGCCTCAGGTCACCGCATTAACCATCGAAAAAGCGTATTCTTTTTTTTCGGAAATGACCTTATCTGACCGGGATCAGCTGATCGCCGAGAGGATATTGAAAGAAATTACCGAAAGGCTGGGATTTTTAAACCATGTCGGCCTGACCTATCTGACACTGGACCGGGCGGCATACACCCTGTCCGGGGGTGAAAGCCAGCGGATACGCCTGGCCACCCAGATCGGCTCAAAACTTACCGGCGTGCTCTATGTTCTCGACGAGCCCAGCATCGGACTGCACCAGAGAGACAACCAGCGGCTGCTGGAAACCCTGATGACCCTGAAAAATCTGGGCAATACCGTAATCGTCGTCGAACATGATGAAGACACCATCATGGCTTCCGACTTTGTGGTGGATATGGGGCCGGGGGCCGGGATGCACGGAGGGGAAATCATGTTTTCCGGGCCGCCGGATAAACTTCTTGACGACACCCGTTCTCTGACCGGTCAGTACCTGTCAGGCCGCAAATCCATTCCTGTCCCGTCCCGACGGCGCTCGGGTTCCGGAAAATCATTGATCATCGAGGGCGCCTGTGAAAATAACCTGAAGCACATCCGGGTTGAATTTCCCCTGGGCTGTTTTATCTGCGTTACCGGCGTATCAGGTTCCGGCAAATCGACCCTGGTTCTGGAAACGGTGTACCCGATACTGGCCCGGCATCTGTATCATGCCCGTATTCCTTCCGGATCCTATTCGTCAGTCTCCGGTGTCGAGGCTGTCGATAAAGTCATCCATATCGACCAGTCTCCTATCGGCAAGACCCCGAGATCCAACCCGGGAACCTACACCGGTATCTTCACCCATATCCGGGAGCTGTTTTCCAAAACCCGTGAATCCCGGGTCCGGGGGTACAAACCAGGCCGTTTCAGTTTCAACATCAAGGGCGGAAGATGCGAGGCCTGCGGTGGTGACGGTATTGTCAAAATAGAAATGCATTTTCTGCCCGATGTCTATGTTTCCTGTGATGTGTGTGGCGGGAAACGCTATAATCGTGAAACCCTTGAAATCCAGTACAAGGGATGCAACATAGACGATGTGCTGAATATGACCGTCAATCAGGGGCTTGCTTTTTTCACCCACATACCGCCCATTCGCTCCAAGCTTGAAACGCTGGTGGATGTGGGGCTGGGATATATCCATATTGGACAGGCAGCGACGACATTGTCCGGAGGAGAAGCCCAGCGAATCAAACTGGGCCGGGAGCTGAGTAAAAAAGGCACCGGCAACACCCTGTATATTCTGGATGAGCCTACCACAGGTCTTCACACCGATGACATCTCCCGGCTGCTCATCGTCCTGAACAAGCTGGTGGATATGGGAAATACGGTCATTGTCATCGAACACAATCTGGATGTGATCAAGTCAGCCGATCATATTATCGATCTTGGGCCCGAAGGGGGCGATGCCGGCGGGTATATTGTCGGAACCGGCTCACCGGAACAGCTCGCCCAAAATACGGCCTCATATACCGGACAGTTTCTTAACAGCTTTCTTCATTTGCGCCATCGGTAAACACCTGACGCGGCCGAGGCCCTTAACGCTTCAAGATCCGTGCATCCACCACCAGTGCCCCGGAAGGGTAAGCCAGCACCGGGTTCAGATCCATCTCCACGATATCTTCATGAACCCGGGCAATCTCCGCCAGGCGCACAAGCAGATCCGCCAGTGCGTTCACATCCACCGGCGGCCTTCCCCGATAGCCTTTGAGCAATACCGCGCCCCTGATTTCCCCCATCATATCCAGTGCCTCCTGCCGGGTGAGCGGCAGCAGCCGCGTGCTGACATCCTGAACCAGTTCCACCAGCACCCCTCCCAGGCCAAACAGCATCACCGGCCCGAACTGGGGGTCCCGGATGAATCCCATGATCACCTCAAGACCCGATGGCGGCGCCATGGCACTGACACCCCCCCCACGAATCTCCCATTTTGGATGTTCCTGACAAAACGAACCGGTCATTTCAATAAAGGCCACCTTGACCTCGTCAGCCGTATTCAGGTTCAACCGCACACCGCCCACATCGGATTTATGCATGACATCCGGCGATTCGATTTTCAATACAACCGGATAGCCCAGTTCATCCGCATGGCAAACGGCCTCATCCGCGGTTTGAGCCAACCGGGCGGATACGCAGCAAATGCCCTTATCCTTCAAAAAGCTGATGCTCTCAAAAAACCCCAGATGGATGCGGGCGGTTGTTTCCGGCAGGTTACTGAAGACCGGCTTTGAATCTGAAGTGGGCGGAAGCAGCTGCGCCATGGCATTCACCGCCCTTTCAGGCGTCGGGAACACGGGAATCCCCTGCTCATGCATCTTGATTTTTTCCTTTCGCTCCACATCCGCCCCACCCATGAATACGACCAGTTCATGGGCCTCCGGAGTCACGGCACTGGACGCATCAGCCACCGGGTCCCCGAAAATAATGCCCAAGGTATCATAAAACGGGCGGGCCTTTTGAATGACAGCCTCAAACATCCGGGCATTGGCATCACCGGTCAGGTCCAGGGGGTTGTTCCGGATTGCCTGCGGGGGAATGATCTCATCCAGCTGACGAATCAGTTCTTCGGGAAGCGGCGGGATGTCAAATCCCATTTGCTCAGCGGCATCCACCGCCAGGATTCCGGCCCCCCCGGAGGTCGTGACGAACATGATCCGGCGGCCAACTGGTTTTTTCAGATACGCCAGCGCCTTTGCCATATCAAAAAATTCTTCCATGGTATCGGCCCGGCAGATGCCGCATCGCTGAAACAGGGCCGAATAGACCGCATCCGCGCCGGCCAGGGACCGGGTGTGCGACTGCGCCGCCAGTTTTCCCTTCGGCGTGCGGCCGGATTTAAGCACCACCAGGGGCTTGGTCAACCCGTCAACCGCCTTCTGAAACCGTTCCGGGTTCTTGACGCCTTCCATATACAGGGCAATCACTTTTGTGTTGGAATCGGTTTGAAAATACCGGATCAGGTCAGCTTCATCCACATCGACCCGGTTGCCCATACTCACAAATCCCGATACCCCCAGGTGCTCTTCGGTAAACCAGTCCATCATGGCCGCCCCCACGGTACCGCTCTGGCTGATGACCGCCACCCGCCCCCTGCCGGTCAAAAGCGGCCATGAGGCGCACAAAGGATGGTACGGGTTGTTCACCCCCTGGCAGTTCGGCCCCAGCACCCTGATCCCCCAGGCTTGAGCATTCTCAAAAACAGCCTGCTGAAGCGCTTCACCTTCCTTACCGATCTCCCTGAATCCTCCGGAAACGATAATAGCCGCCTTGACGCGCTTTTTCCCGCATTCGGTAATAACCTGGGGCACAAACCGTGCCGGAACAATCACCACCGCCAGGTCGACCTGATCCGGCACCTGGCCGACCGCGCTGTAACAGGTCAGGCCCAGAATTTTCTCCTGTTTGGGATTGACCGGATAAACAGTTCCCGGGTAGCCGCCATTGACGATATTGTTCAATATCACATGCCCCAGTTTGCCGGGTTGATCGGATGCACCGATCACAACCACGCTTTTCGGATGAAAAAACGGGTTTAATCCATTGGAATTCATATCATTTCTCCTTAAAATTTACTCCGGATAAAACTCGTCTAAACTTTTTCAGGTTGTCGGCCGGAAGGAAAACTTGACCCGGATACCGCATGAGTTTATTAACATTGGGAAAAACGTTTATCGAAAAAAATACGTTCAAGACTGTCAGGCAGGTTTCGGACTCGATCATCACTTCGGCCATAGTTCCGATCTATGGCCGCGACAACGTGGCCGAACTTATGATCAAACCCCAGGTTTCAGTCAGGGATGGCTCAATCGTAACACCTTCACCCCCTATGGATCAATTTGAATTATATTTCACCATCCTCAATTTTCTGATTTCGATTCTGATGTATCCATAACCCATCAAATTTAAATCGAAAAAACAAAAAGTCCATGGTCATGGCATCAAATTGCCCCCCCACAGACTAAAACAGGGCTGACCCCTTTTCGGGACCAACCCTGTTTCATTTCATTATCAGTTTTTCGCGTATTGCTCTATTTTGCACCAAACAGTGCTGCAATCGCGCTTGCCTGCGGATGCGCATAGATCAGAATCAGAGAAATAACCAGTGCATAAATGGTCAGAGATTCGATCATTGCCAGACCGATCAGCATGGTAACAGTGACTTTACCGGAAGATTCCGGATTCCGTGCAACGCCTTCCACAGCGCCCTTGAGGCCAAGGCCCTGGCCGATACCACAACCCAGTGCAGCGATTCCGATTCCAAAGCCTGCAGCGATAGCACATGCAGCAAAAAATTGTAATGCTTCAGCTCCCATGAAAATTACCTCCTTTTAAAATTTACTAGTTTGCTTCTTCCAGGTTTCCCATTATCAAAAACAGTGCATCCATACTGTAATGCTTCAACATTCACACGCGATTAATGCGCATGTTCCATCGCCCCTGAAAAATACAGGATTGCAAGAAGAAAAAAGACAAAGGCCTGTACCAGTGCGACAAACACACCCAGTGCCATGATCGGCAGCGGTGCAAAAAAAACACCTGCCAGCGCGAATAAAATTCCCAGAACCAGTTCATGGCCCATCATATTTCCGAAAAGACGGAAGGAGAGTGAAAGCACCCGTGCAAAATGACCGATAAGTTCGATGGGAAATATAAGGGGAGTCATCCACCAGACGGGTCCTAAGAAATGTTTCACGTATTTGGCCCCATGATATTTTACGCCGATAACATGGGTAAACACAAAAACAGGAAGGGCCATTGACAGCGTTGTGTTCAGGTCGGCGGTGGGGGGGAAAAATCCCGGAACCATACCTATCAGGTTACAGACAAAAATATAGATAAAAATCGTAGCGATGATCGGGAAAAACCAACGTCCTTCTTCCCCGGTAACATCGACCATGAAGTCTTCGAGCCCTGATACCAGAACCTCTAATACATTCTGCCCTTTCGAAGGTATTAAGCTTGCTCCTTTGGCGGCAACGTAACCGAAGCCAATAATAAGGATCATAACCACCCATGAGTAAACGACATGGACATTGCTATGGACAAAATGCCCCAGCCCGATTAACTCAAAAAATTTGACTAAAAACAGATAGGGATGTTCCACCTTACAATGCCTCCTTTAATATGAGTTTTTTTAATTCCAGTACGGTTGCAATGATAATACTGACCACGACAACCGAAAGCCCGATTATGAGACCAAGGGGATCAACAATATGCCACGCCATAAGCAGAAATATGATAAATCCGCTTATGATAAAACGAATATAATATTTGCCGATCACTACCCTGACAGGCGCCAGATGAGGGGGCGTCAGCGCCGATTTCAATGTTCTCGCAAGCAGATGAAAATTTATTGTTACGATAAGCCCCCCAAATAAAATTCCCCTGGCAAAAGACGGGGGAGCAAACCCGTATCCGACGGCACAGGCAGCAAAAAAAAGAATCCAGTTTGTGTATGTGATGAATTTCACCAACCGATTCTGTATAATCAACGTAGGCCCGTCCTTTTTAACATCCGCTAGAAGTCTCTGCTTTTCCTGATCGCAATGGCGATATTCCTGAACCCTGCGATAATACCCAGAATCAGAAAAATCAGCGTCAGCCATGGACTCGTATCAAATTTTTTGTCCAGGTAGACCCCGATGCCCAGTCCAATAAAGATTGAAAGCGCTATTGATAATCCAAGACTACTGAAATATGCGATATCTTTCAGATAGCGCCTGTTTTTTCGTTTCATACAAGAAACGCCTTTTTAAGTTAATGCCAATAACACAGCATGTTTGGCAAGTCAATGTAATTTTGATTTTTTAAAGCCTACCATTACCCTGCCATAGTAAAACTATGGCAAACAGCTAACCCGCTGTAAATAAATATTTTTCATATAATTATATGCGATATTGTTCAACAAGTCACGGCTGGATAGATTTTTATTATAAATTTATCCACGGGTATTATTTACTGAATAAAGTTGTTCCACGGAAGGGATTTTCGGGCTTGATCATAACTGCGGCCATATTTTGCTGTGCGTAGCCTTGAAGTCCCGTCCGTTGCCGGTGTACGACATGGCGCGATCCGGGGAAAAGATGCCGGGACCATGAAGCGTTAAGAAGCGCAAACGGTTTGAGGCTTGCCGAGTTTTTGCGCTTTAGATTCATGGGCCCGGCATCCCCCGGATCGTGCTGGAGAAGCCGGCAAGGGGCGGGACGGGCCCCGTGACATTGTGGCCGCAGTTATGATCAAGCCCGGATTTTCAGACGTCTGGAAACTGATTCGGCAGAGTGATCCTCCTGCCGCTCTGCGGCAGGAGGATCACTGTCATTGATTTCGCAGTCAATATGGTATGGCAGAATTCATAATTTCAGCAGACTCGCGTCAAACACCGGTCCATCCTTACAGACATGGTAATAGTTACCGGATGAATCGGCAGCCTCGACCGCACACCCCAGGCAGGCTCCGATTCCGCAGGCCATATGCGATTCCAGAGAAATCAGGCAAGTCACGGAACAGCGTATGGCAAGCCGTGCAACCTTCTTTAACATGGGAAGGGGCCCGCACGCGCAAACCAGATCCGGACGGTCATTTATCAAACCCGTTTCCAGCAGATCGGTAACCAGCCCCCGGTCCCCTTCGCTGCCATCATCGGTGATCACGCTGATCGGCATCCCAAGCTTGATAAAATCATCTTTACACAGCAGATCGTCCGCGGATCTGCCACCGAGGAGCAGCCTGCAGCCAGAAAATCCATCCGTACACTGCCGCAGAGACATGGCCAGAAAATACAGCGGGGCAACTCCGATTCCGCCGGCAACCAGAACGATTCGCCGGGCCGTATCCGGAATTAAAAACCCGTTGCCCAAAGGACCGAGAATATTGACCCCATCATGCTCCCTGCAGGCGGCAAGCTTACGGGTCCCCTCACCTGCCACCTTATAAAGAATTTCAATCCCCTCAAAGGTTTTGCCTGACAGGAGTGGTCTGTGAATGGAAAACGGCCGGCGAAGCAGGGGTGCAATCTGATCCGGCAGATGAAGCATGACAAACTGACCCGGCTGAGCCCCGGCAAACGCTTCGCTGCATCTCAGGCCGATTTTATAATAAAAAGGCCGTATCGGCCGGTTCCACAAAACAGTCACATTTTCCTGGCGCATTGCGCTATCTCCTTTTTATCGGCGACCAATCACAGCGGCAAATCTTCCGGTCCGCTTTTCTGCCCGGTATGAAAAAAACAGGTCCGTACGGCACCGGGTACAGATCGTGCTGGTGGCTATGTTACCGGAGCGTATACCGGCATCTTCAAGCTGATGACGGCTCGCGGCCCAGAAATCGAAACATTGTGAATCGTTTTTAAATTTCCAGAACGATTTCGGGAGCTCTTTTCTGTAATGAATAAATTCAGCACAGCACGGACCCAGCGACGGGCCAATTCCTGCCACAATATCCGAAGGCTTGCAACCGAAATTTTCTTCCATTGAGCGAATGGTCCGACCGATGATATTTTGTATGCTCCCCCGCCATCCACTGTGAATATTGGCTACCGCCTGTGCGACCGGATCATGCAACAACACCGGCTGGCAGTCGGCTGCCTGTATGCACAGCATTTTACCTGGCACATTGGAAATCATGGCATCTCCGGTGACAGCACCACCGGATGTTCCGGCATCGTTCAGTGGATCATCCCGTTTAAAAACGATAACATCGGCCTCATGAACCTGGTTGATAAACACCAGATCATCGGCGCGCATACATTCAGCGACAATTGCGCGATTGCGCAGCACACACGCCTCGTCATCGCCCGCGCGGAGGCTGACGTTCAGGCTGTCAAACGGCGATCTGCTGACGCCCCCGCGCCGCGTAAACACCCCGTGGACAATGCCGGAAAACCTCGCAAGATCCGCAAACTGAAAAAACGGCACTTGCCGATAATGCTGTAAAATCATTTGCTGGTTATCTTTCATCTGTCTTCTGCCTTCCGACTTCTGGCCTCTGATCTCTGAGCAGAGGTCACATGGTCCGCGCCAGTGTCAGCACATCAACCTGACGTGCGCCTGAGCGAATCAGCTGTCTGGCACATTCATTGACGGTGGCGCCGGTGGTGTACACGTCATCGACCAGAAGAATTTTCTTTCCCCTGAGCATTGTTTTTCCCGTAACACGGAATGCTTTGGCGATATTTTTCTTCCGCTGTCTGCGGTCAAGCGTTGTCTGTGGATCGGTCCATCTGCATCGTGTCACGATATCGGTTCTGATCTCCAGACGGGGCAGTTCCATTTTCATGGATTCTGCAAAGGATCGCCAGTTACGGATCAGCAAAAACGCCTGGTTAAAGCCCCTGGTTCTGAACCGTTTTAAATGAAGCGGCACCGGAATGACCATATCGACCGAGTCCTGCTCCCAGAAGCGGATGAACGCAAAAAAAAGGAGCATGCCAAGCGGGTCCGCCAGCTGGATTTTTCCTTTATATTTGAGGCTGTGAATCAGTTTCATCAGCGTCCGGTCATATACCCCGGCCGCCCGGGCACGGCCGTAATGCGCCGGGGATTCGATACATTGCTGACATATATGGTCCACTCCTTCCCGGCTCGGGAACATCACCCCGCATACGCTGCAAACAGGAGATGCAACCGGCTCAATATGCTCCAGGCACCCGGGGCACACAAACGGCGATATGGATACTGAAAACAGGTTGATGCCATTTTCGGGCAATCCATTTTCACTCAGGGCACTGGTCAGCACACCCCCATCGGGGTGCGGCCGCGGATGAAACAGGCAACCACAGGACAGGCACCGTATCGGAAACAGTGCCTGCCTGATCGATCGGCTGACCAGATCGACCCGATCCTTATTCGGTTTGAATATGGCGGATAATGTTGTCAGCAAATTCGGAACACTTTACTTCTGTTGCCCCTTTGATCTGTCGGGCAAGGTCATAGGTCACGGTATTGTCTTTAATTGTCGTCTGAAGCGCCTGCCGGATCAGTTCCGCCGCCGGTGCCCAGCCCAGATAATCGAGCATCATAACGGCAGACAGTATCAGCGAACACGGATTGACCTTATCCAGGCCGGCATACTTGGGAACCGTTCCGTGAGTCGCTTCAAATACGGCACATTCATCCCCGATGTTGGCTCCGGGGGCCATCCCAAGTCCTCCGATCTGTGCGGCAAGCGCATCTGACAGATAATCCCCGTTCAGGTTCGGAGTCGCAATGACATGGTATTCTTCCGGCCTGAGCAGCACCTGCTGAAACATCATGTCGGCAATCCGGTCTTTGATCACCACCCTGCCCTCGGGCGGCTTTCCGTGATATGTTTCAAACAATTCTTTTTCGGTAATGGTCCTGTCACCGAATTTTTCCCTGGCGATCTCATACCCCCACCGGCTGAACGCGCCTTCCGTAAATTTCATGATATTGCCCTTGTGCATCAACGTGACACTCGGCAGCCGGTGCTCGATGGCATAGGCAATAGCGCGGGCAACCAGGCGTTTGGAATTTCTTTGGCTGATGGGCTTGATTCCGATTCCGGAATCTTCAGGCAGACTTATGCCCATCTCTTTTTCAAGAAAAGAAATCACCCTCAAGGCATCCGCGCTTGAAGCCTCCCATTCGATCCCGGCATAGACATCTTCCGTATTTTCGCGGAAAATGACCATATCGACGTTCCAGGGCCGCTTCATCGGACTGGGAACCGGATCGATATATCTGACCGGTCGTACGCAGGCATACAGATCGAGCTTCTGCCGTATGGCGACATTGAGACTCCGGATTCCTTCGCCAATCGGAGTGGTTAAGGGGCCTTTAATGGCCACCACATGGGTTCGGATGGCGTCAAGCGTACGTTCGGGCAGCCACTGCCCGGTCTGCCGGAAGGCCTTTTCACCCGCATAAATTTCAGTCCAGGATATTTTCCGCTGATCCCCGTACGCCGCGTTGACCGCACAGTCGATTATTTTTCGGGTAACCGGCCATATATCCTGACCGATCCCGTCTCCTTCGATAAACGGAATAACGGGGCATAGCGGAACATCCAGCGTCCCGTCTTCATGCTTTCGTATGATGTCTGAATGTTTCTGGTTCATGGCAAAAGTCCTTTGCTTAAACGGAGTTACCCGATACCGGGTATCGGGCCCCCGGTCTATTTGTATTAAGGGGGGCTCAGCCGGAATATATGGTTTTCCACGCCCCTGATTCGGACGATTCCCCCCATACCCGGAAATACATGACAAATGATGATCACTGCAGATGAATCAGCTTATTTCAAGCGGGGTATTGATGATGGCTTAAAAAAGTATTGTTTTCGTCCAGGCACTGTTTCAGCAAACGCGAGAGACAGTCCCGTACAAGGCAAATCCTGTCAGAGCTGCTGATGGACATGGCGCTGCCTGAATGTTTCATATAACACAACCGCACCGGCCACAGAGGCATTGAGAGAATCAAACTGCCCGATCTGAGGAATTGACATCAAAAAATCGCATTGTTTTTTCACCAGAGGACGTATACCGTTTTCCTCGCCGCCAATAACGACAGCGGTTGGCCCGCTCAAATTGCTGTCAAAGATACTCTTTTCAGCGGATTTATCCATCCCGGCTATCCAGAGTCCGCTTTCCTTCAACGAATTGATCGTGCTGGCCATATTGGTAACCCGGGCAATCCTGACATGCTCGATGGCGCCTGCGGATGTTTTGGATACCAGCGGCGTCGGTGCGGCCGCCCGGTCTTTGGGAATTACAACCCCATTTACGCCGGCACATAACGCCGTTCTGACCAGCGCGCCGAGATTGTGGGGATCCAGCACATTATCAAGCAGCAGTAAAAACGGATTGGAAGCAATAAATTCCGGGACATCGGTAATGTCGGAAAGCTGAGCGAACGGATACGGGCCTGTTTCCGCCCCGATTCCCTGATGAGCATCAGATCCGGCCATATGAGCCAGCTGCGAGGCATTCACCATTTCGACAAAAATGCCAAGCGCACGCGCCGTCGTTACAAGGCTTTCATAGCGTTCCGCCTTTTTATCCTTTGCCAGAAACAGTTTATAAATCTGCCTTCGAGCCGCCTTCAGTGCCTCGTTTACCGGATGAAAGCCATAAATCAACTCTGTTTTTTTCACATCTGTCCTTATCTGTTTTCCGGAACGAAGTTGCGAATTCATCGAGGGGTGTTAGTTTAAACGATACATTTCGATAATGGAGACCAGTTCAGCAACGGCATCCGGCAACTTGTCATTGACGATGACATGACGATATAAATTTCTCCGGCTTATTTCATCCACAGCGATTTTCAGCCGTTTCTCAATAACCTCGCTGCTGTCTGTCTCACGGGTCACCAGCCGCTCTCTGAGGCTCTCCAATGACGGCGGCATGATAAAAATGGTTACACACGCAGGATATCGTCGGATAATCTGTGAGGCCCCCTGCACATCTATATCCAGCAGCACGTCATTGCCGGCCTTAATCCGGGCATCAATAAATTCAGCGGATGTCCCGTAGTAATTGTCATATACCCGTGCCCATTCGGCCCACTTGTGCTGCTTTATGCCGGATTCAAACGCTTGTATTGAAGTAAAATAATAGTCCACCCCGTCTTTTTCTCCTTTACGGGGCGACCGGGTGGTATGGGATATGGAATACTGCATATCCGGAAACCGGCCCAATACGGCCCGGCACAGGGTCGTCTTGCCCGCACCGGAGGGGGCGGATATTATAAACAGTCGCCGCTGCCTGGCACCTGAGACTGCAGTAATGCTGCTGGTGGATAATACCATTTGTTCAACCGATCCATCAAATCAACGCCGGGGTCAATTTGATTCCTTCACTATCTGATACCGTTGAGATATGGTTTCCGACTGGATCGCCGAAAGAATAATATGATTGCTGTCCATGACAATAATAGCCCGGGTTCGACGCCCATGAGTGGCATCGACAAGTCGATTTTCATTCCGGGCCTCGTCTTTCAGGCGCTTTATGGGCGCGGAATTCGGCGAGACTATCGCCACGACCCGATCGGCAACCACCGTACTTCCAAATCCGATATTCAACAACCTCTGTTCCATCGCCCCCCCCCAAACCCGTATCGACTATCACCAGAATCTGATGCGCAGCGGCGCATTCACCGCTGGCAGCAAGCTATTCAATATTCTGAACCTGTTCTCTGATCTTTTCAAGCTCAGACTTGACGTCGACGATAACGTGAGATATAGCGGCATTGGCCGTCTTTGATCCCATCGTGTTAAACTCACGGTTCAATTCCTGAAGCAGAAAATTCAGCTTTCTTCCCGCCGGTTCATCCATTTCCATCAACTCCCGAAACTGCAGCACATGGCTTTTCGTCCGGGTAATTTCTTCCGAAATATCGCTTCGGTCTGCCAGAAACGCCGCTTCCTGCGAAATTCTTCCCGGATCAATCTCCACCATCCCCTGCGTCAGAACGGTGATACGCTCCCGGAGGCGGTTCTGGTAAAACGCCAGCAAGTCAGCCGAAGCATTTTCAATCCGGCATACTTTTTGCTGAATATCATCGAGCCGGCCGGCAAAATCCCGGGCAATAAAATCACCTTCCCGCTTTCGCATGGCATCCAGATCGATCAGTGCCCGGGTCAGACAGTCCCGCACAATCGCCCAGCACGCCTCCAGATCCTGTCTGATATCGACGGGCCTGATGAGCCCGCCGTTTTCCATCAGCATGTCCAGGGTTACATCCGTATTGATCCCGAAAAGATCCTTCAGGCGGGACAGCGCCCCCATATAGGCTTTGGCTTTGGCTTCGTTGACTTCAAATCCGTAAACTTCCTCCGAGGCGTCCTGAATCACGAGCTTTATTTCAACACGGCCCCGGATCACATGCTCTGATATCAGATTTTTTATCTTTTCTTCCAGACTGGCGTATCCTTGAGGAACCCTTAGCACAACATCCAGATACCGGCTGTTGTACGTTCGAATTTCCGTTGAAACGGTCAGCTGGTTTTCGGTTTTTTCCACTGCCGCAAATGCGGTCATACTTTTAATCATATATGTTATCCCCTGTTTTTTCAGCGGGTTTTATCCCATCTATCTCCTTGAAATCCAGTACATATTTTTTACGGACCTGCTCAAGAAAGGCCTTCAGATTCTCCTGGGCATAATCCGGGTACGTCCACGGCAGTGTCTGAAAAGCGCCTCGGGTAAAGATCAGCGTCAGATCGGCATATATTCCTTGTCCGATATAAATCCGGTGGGTATAATTTTTCCCGGTAGCCAGTACGAACCGTTCATGGACCAGATATCCGGGATCTATATTGACCTGCCGTTTTTCCCCCATGGCGCAGCCGTGTTCTACCGTATTGGTAAAAAGCTTGATATCCGGCAACGCGCACGGATCGATAAGCGTTTTGAAGACCATCATCCGCCGGAACAACGGGGTGCCCATCTCAGACTCATAATAGGATGTATAATCAAACGGAAACCACGAGCTGATCATATCAACCGGACCGAATTTTTCGACCAGTTGTGCGGATATGGGTTCAATAAGAATTTTGTCCTTCATAAAAAGGCTGATAACCAGTTTCGCCGGTTTGGATTCTCTGGGTGTGCTCAATGGATCATTCCTCTACCCGCCTGGCTTCTTCGATCAGCATAATCGGGATACCGTCCCTTATTTCATAGGCCAGGCGACAGCGATCGCAAACCAGGACGTTTTCAGCCCGGACAAGATGTACAGCCCCCTTGCATTTCGGGCAAACCAATATTTCAAGCAGTTCCTCAGAGATAGTCGACATGGTTGTCTCCTTCATTTCATATTCATCCATCACCGGCCATAACCGGATAAGTTTTCTGACGCAAACATTTTTTCAAGCTATATCAGACAACCCTACAACTTTCAAAACCAAAAAGCATGCCCCTGATCATCATGCGGCTTATCTATATCAATTTTTTCCCCATTCCTCCATGCAATTTTTAACCCCATGGTTGTATAAACAAAATTATGAAGAATAAAACAGACTCATAATGACATCCGGATGTGAAAGTTGGGGCTTGATCCTGTCTTCGGCCATATTTCCGAATAAGTTGCTGCGGAGTTCCGCGACAACGTGGCCGAGACGATGGTCAAGGCAAAAATTTATAATGCCGTATCTCCTTTTCTGACATGGGGTTGCAGCAGCTGAACACCGCTTCACCCGTGGACGCCCTGGCACTACCGCATTCTCGACTTTTGAAACGCCGGGGTCAGGTTCCCGGTTCGGATCGATGCCGGCATTCATTTTAACCGGCGGCTGATGACGCCCCATGAATACGAACAGTTTCCCATCCGGCGAAACACTCACGACCGTTTTTTACCCTTGAACAATCTCAGAAAATATGGCTAACTTTCCGGGATGATTCAAACGGGATCGTCCCTGTAACGCGAAATGGATTTTTTACCAAATCGTCTATTCAACCCTGACCTTGTCACATATGGGAGCATGCCATGTATATTGTAACCGGAGGCGCCGGATTCATCGGCAGCGCGTTCATCTGGAAACTCAACCAGTCAGGAATTAACGATATTCTGGTTGTCGACAACCTTGCCCAATCCGAAAAATGGAAAAATCTTGTCAACCGGCAGTATAAAGATTATATTCACAAAACTGTTTTTATAGAACAGCTGCTGCGCGAAAATTTTACCGGAATTGAAGCGATTGTCCATCTGGGGGCCTGTTCGTCAACGACCGAACGGGACGCTGATTTTTTAATGGAAAACAATTTCCATTTTTCAAGGACATTGGCCCGATACGCCATAGAACGGAAAATCCGGTTTATCAACGCTTCCAGTGCAGCCACCTACGGAGCCGGAGAAAAGGGATTTTCTGATGATGAAGCCTTAATCCCTGCTCTGAGGCCGCTGAACATGTACGGCTACAGCAAACAGCTGTTTGACCTGTGGCTGCTCCGGGAAAATCTGTCGAACAAGGTGGCCAGCCTGAAATTTTTCAATGTATACGGGCCCAATGAATATCACAAGGCTGATATGTGCAGCGTGATTTATAAGTCCTTTTTTCAGGTCAAAGACACCGGCAGAATCAGCCTTTTCAAATCGTACCGCCCCGAATATCCTGACGGCGGCCAGCTCAGAGATTTTGTCTATGTCAAGGACTGTGTCGAAGTGATCATGTGGCTGGTGCAGCATCCGGAAATCAACGGCATTTTCAATGTCGGCACGGGAAAATCTCGCACCTGGAAGGACCTGGCCCTCGCCGTGTTTGATGCGATGGGGGTTGCACAACAGATTGACTATATCGAGATGCCGCAGCATTTAAAAGACCGGTATCAGTACTTTACCCAGGCGAATATGGAAAAACTGTCCGCCGCCGGCTGTCCGGTTCAGTTTACCAGTCTCGAAGAAGGGACTCATGATTACATTACCCGGTATCTCAATGAATCCGACCCCTGTCTTTGACCGCGGGACCGGATGCTCCCCCGGTGCCCTTTTGACCGGAATAAGATACAATGGCTACATGCCCGTAAAGGATTACCCTGAAAATGTTTGACCGGCTGTACAATGACCATTTGAGTTGTTTCCAATGCCTTCCCCGCATCAAAAACGCCATTGTGGCGGCGGGCGAGGCGTTTACCCGTGCCATAGATAACGGGAACCGGATATTTGTATGCGGCAACGGGGGCTCTGCCGCCGATGCCCAGCATTTTTCCGCGGAGATCGTCGGCAGATTCAACAAAGAACGAAGGGCGTGGCCGGCGATTGCCCTTTCCACCAACTCGTCAATCCTGACCGCTGTTGCCAATGATTATTCCTATGATGACATCTTTGCCCGCCAGCTGGAAGGACTTGCCTCGGAAGGCGATATGCTTCTGGGGATTTCCACTTCCGGAAATTCGGCAAATGTCATCAAAGCCGTCGCCAGGGCTCGTGAGATGAAGATTGCTTCAATTACGCTGCTGGGCAAATCTGGCGGCAAATTGAACGGTTTTTCGGATCAGTCTATCCTGATTCCATATGAGAACACCGCACGGATTCAGGAAGCGCATATCTTTATTCTCCACGTCTGGGCGGAAATGATCGAAACCGCTCTGACCGGGGGGCCGGTATTGTGACGTCATATCCCGATTTTTCGAAATGTCATGTCATTGTGGTGGGCGATGTCATGCTGGACGTCTACCTGTGGGGAGACGTAGAGCGTATCTCCCCGGAAGCGCCGGTACCCGTGGTTCGGATCCGGGAAAAAACACGCACCCTGGGAGGTGCGGGAAACGTCACCCTCAATCTGGCCGGACTCAAATGCCCCGCCACCCTGCTGGGGGTCCGGGGAGACGATATATCCGGACAAGCGTTGTCCGAAACGTTTGCCCGAAACGGTATCCGGGAGGACCTGATCGTATCCGCCGGCGTGCCGACCACCACCAAAACGCGAATTATCGGTCAGGGTCAGCAACTGGTGCGGCTGGATGAGGAAGATCCCTCCGAGATTTCACCACTGCTGCAGCAGCAGATTCTCGACCGGCTGGACGCCCTCCTGACGGATGCCGGTGCCGTTATCATATCGGATTACGGAAAAGGAATGTTCAAGGGAACGCTGGCGCAGGACATCATCCGCCGTTGCCGGCCCCTTCACATTCCGGTGTTCGTGGACCCCAAGGGAAACAACTGGAAACGCTATGCCGGCGCCGCCTGCATCACCCCCAATCTGGCTGAATTTAACCTGGCAGCCCCGTTTGACAAACAGGACCCGCGGCAGCTGGAACAGCAGGCCAGACGCATGATCGAACAACTGGCGCTTTCGAATCTGATGGTAACCCGCGGGCCCCAGGGAATGTCTTTATTTTCCGGAAACGCAAACCCGATTCATATCCCCGCCGAGGCCAGGGAAGTATTTGACGTATCCGGTGCCGGAGATACGGTTATCGCCGTTCTGGCGGCCGGCGTTGCCGCCGGTCTGACGGTAGCTGAAGCGGCCGAGCTGGCCAATACGGCCGCCGGCATTGTCGTGGGTAAAATCGGCACCCGGCCGATCTCCTGCGCCGAACTCAAAACCGCCGTCAAAGGCAGAAAACTCAACCTGACCGGAAAATTCTGCGATCCGGCCGAGGCCGCCCGGATCATTTCAGACTGGAAAGAGGAAGGCAAACGCGTTGTGTTCACCAACGGATGCTTTGATATCCTGCATATCGGCCACATCAAGCTTTTACATGCCGCTGCCGATGAAGGCGACAAACTGGTGGTGGGACTCAACTCAGATATATCGGTCAAACGCCTGAAAGGCGATTGCCGGCCGGTGATGCCGGAAGAGGACCGCGCGGCCCTGCTGGCCAGCATCCGGTGCGTTGACATGGTCGTTATCTTTGAACAGGATACCCCGATCGAACTGATTGCGGCCTTTGAACCCGACGTGATTGTCAAAGGCGGGGATTATTCGCCGGAGACCGTTGTCGGGCACGATATCGTTGAGAGGCGGGGCGGAAAAACCGTGATCATCCCGCTGATCGACGGCGTGAGCACCACCAGCGTCATCCGGTCCATGAAATCCGTAACGTGAGGCTTTCGATACCGAAACCTGAAGAGGCTTCGGTATCACATTGGTTTATTTAGAAATTCTTTTTTCCCTGCCAAGCCTCCGGTAGATCTCAGCCACCTGGCTGGCAACATGATCCCAGTCACATTTGACGGCAATCTTCCGGGCATTTTTCCCCATTTGATGCCGTTTGTCCGGATCTGCCAACGCAGCCAGGACAGCGCCCATCTCCGAAGCATCTGCAGAATCCGATAACACGAAACCATTTTGCCCGGATTTGATCAAATCTTTTGCTCCCACTTTTTCCGAAATAATCACCGGCAGTCCGGCAACCATGGCTTCAAGAACAACCAGGCCGAAGGTATCGAAATGTGACGGCATGGCCAGGATATCCGCGGCCAGATAATATTTTTCAACCTCACGGGTTACCCCTGCAAAAATCACCTGTTCGGCAATACCCAATTCTTGCGCCAGCTTCCGATATTTTTCCGTGTTTCCCCTGCCGACGACAAGCAGTTTCATCCGCCTGCAATCAGGCGAATTACGAGACGCTTCGGCAAGGCCTCCTATCACGAGATCCAGCCGTTTGATCTCAAAATTCATCCCGACAAACAACACAACCCCATCCTCCGGAGTCAACCCATGCAATTTACGAATCTCGCTCCGGCAACCGGTTCGATCCGGATCGGAAAACCGCCGGACCGACACACCGGGATGAACGACCTGTATCCGGCTGTCCGGAAGGTCATATACCTTCAGCAGTTCGTCCCTGACCAGGTTTGAAACCGGCAGAATAAGCGGTGCGCCCGCCCCGGAAATCCCCTTTTGCTCCACCCGGGCAGTGGCCCTGTCAAAAAGGCTCAGACGCTTCTGTCTGGCTTCCCTGATCCAGGTTGCATGAGGAATGCCATGAAACGTAAACAGATCCATTTCAAAGATACGCTCATGGCTGTGAATAATATCGCATCCGATCGACCGGATCCTCCTTCGGGCGAACAGGGCGAAGCTGACCGGACCCAGCCACCGGGGAAAACCGATGACCGGTACGCGGTGGAAGGTGACAGGCGCCTGGCCGCATCGCCATCGGTTGGCAAACACATGGATCTCAAAATCCTCAAAGCCGGCCAGCCGCTCTGTAAGTTCGAACACCACCGTTTCGGCCCCGCCGATCAATCCATATCTGGGAATGACGACTGCAATTTTTAACTTTGCCAAAACATGTTCCTCATAAAAAGCCTTAAAAAATCCCTTTTCAGGTTGCCGGTTACAAGGCGCGAAACGTCTTCAGTGCGAGCTGATATTTTTCAAGTTTACGGCGGGCTATCTCTTTATCCCCGGCAACCATCAGTTCCAGCTTTAACGTCAGAATCCGCCAGCAGGCCTGAAGGACATTGTCCCGGCCAATCGCCCGGACAGCGGCGGCAGGATAGTGTTTGCGGTAAAATTTGATTTCCGCATCAAATTTCTTTTCCCAGACGTGCAGCGGAGGCGTTTTCCGTTCACTCTGACCGCACCAGTGAACCACGACCGCCTCGGAAATGAACCCGACAGTCCATCCGGCTTTCCGCACTCTCAGACATAAATCGATATCTTCGGCATACAGAAAAAACTCGTCATCAAAGCCGTTCAGCGCCTGAATGATCTCCTGCCGGACGATCATGCTGGCACCCAGAACCCATGCGATATCTCCAGCCAGGCTGTCAAAAGCCCCCTTCAGGTGTTTTTGCCCGGGATAATGCCGCTCCACGGAAGATTGAGGGGATCCGTCCGGGTACAAAAGCCTTGTGCCGGCCAGACCGACGCGGGCATGCGCCTGCATAAACCGGATCATTTGTCTGAATGCACCGGGTTTGACTTCTGTATCCGGATTCAGAAAAAATACGTACTGCCCCGTATACAGATCCAACGCCTGATTATTGGCACGGGCAAACCCCTGATTATTTTCGTTAGGAATAAGTTTGACCCATGGAAAATTTTTTCGAATCATAACCCGGCTGTCATCACTCGATGCATTGTCCACCACAATGGTTTCCGATGAAACCCCTGTCTGCCGGGCAATGGAATCCAGGCACCGGCAGAGCAACTCGGACGTATTGTAGTTTACGATAATCACCGATATTTCGACGGCATGAGGTGTTTTATTCAAAGCGGCATCCTGCTTTTTATGACAAAAAATAGTTTCCATTGCTGCACGCGGTAATATAAAAAATATTTACACCGCCCGCTTCGCTCGCGGCGCAGAGAAAAAAAATTATCGTTTACCTCAACTCATACAAAATCATCTGTCCGGTATCCGGATGATTCCATCGACCCAGTTCCACAAATCCGGCATCACGCAACGAATTTGCCGGATCCGCGGCACCTGCCGGCCAGCGGCGTTGCTCCCATAACACATATCGCATGTTATTCTGCTTGAGATGCCGGATAAAGCCTGCTTCATCAGCCGCAGCCTGTTCCCAGTTGTTCATCGCTCCGGATTCCGGGCAGGCAGCCCCCGGAAAACCGAGGTTGGCATAAAACGAAACCCACCGGTGCGTCTGGCTGGATGTAGCGACCTCCACAGGTCGGGACCGGTCCTGCCGCCCGGCAATGGATTCGCCAATCTGCCGAAACACCTGCTTGTCATATCCGCGATAATACAAGTTCTTGGGCAGACCGGATACCAGAATCAAAAAGACGATCAGGGCCAATGCCCCGGCCTCCCCGACCCGGATTTTGTGCTGAATCGCGCTGCGGATCTTTTCGATTCCAAATCCGGCAAACACGGCACAGGGCAGGATCATAATAACGATAAACCGGTAATAAACCGCCCAGGTGTCCAGCGTGTGCAGGTACAGCAACCCCGCGGCCGACACCGTCAGCGCCGACAGATACAGGATTCTGCGATCGGTTTTTATCCGCCTGCCGATTCCCGCCAGTCCGATACCAAAAACCAGCGCAAAAGGATAGAAAAACGCTTCCAGCACCCGGTTGAGCAGGGTACCGAAGGCAACCAGCCACAGATTGGCGCGCGCCTCGGGAAGGAAAAACTCCATAAAATCATCCTGAAACCCGGCAGACAACTGCGCCAGTTCCATTTGAAGCTGACTGTAACGGTAAAACGGCTGGAACATTTTGTTTGCCAGCAATTTTGCCCGGTGCAGATCATTGACCGACATGTCACAGGCGGTCACACCGATGATAGAAACGAGGGCCAGACACAAAAAGGGCAGTACAAACACCATGAGGTGACGCAGTTTACGATCCTGCTTCACCGGCAACATGCATAAAAAGGATATCCCGGCATACAAAATGGATTCAATCCGGGCCCATGACGCCAGGATGAAACAAATTGACGAAAGCAGAAGATACCAGCTGTTTTTCCGGTCCATATACGTGACGAACCCGTAGATTGCCAGGGCCAGAAAAAACCAGCAGACCGGGTCCCGGAGAACATCCGCACTGCGCCCGACCATCACCGGAATCAATGCAAATATCAGCGTCGCCGTTGCGCTGACATTTCTATCGAAAAAACGCCTCAACGTAAAATAGACCGGAAGCAGGAGGGCCGACCCGAATACGAGCGACACGCCCCGGGCCGCAGCCATCCAGTCGTGCAGCAGCGCAAACGCCCCGGCGATCAGAATCGGATACACGGACAGATCCGGCAGCCCGCATGACGTCACCGCGTCCCATTGCCCGTAAAACAGCGCCCGGGCCTGGTGGATATACAGCACCCCGTCCGGATTGATGATAAAGGTAAAGCAGCAGGCATAGAGCCGGATGAAAAATCCCAGCACAAAAACCAGTATCGGCAGATACCGATACGGGTATGTATCATCATCAGGAACCCGATAACCTGTCATGAATAGTCTTTATGATTTGAGTATGACGAACCCGTAAAAAGTTCGAATGAAACGATCCCGTTAAATGCACCCGATCCGCTTATGAATGATAGCCTCACGCCTCTGAAACAAAATTTCAATCTCTGTGACGCAGTCCTCAGCACGCGGTCCTTTTTCCACATCCCGGCTCAACGCCTGAGCTGTGCATCGACAGCGGCCGCAATTTCTTCAAAGGTCAATGCTTCAAGGCAGCGGCTTTTCTCACTGTTCTGGCAGCCTTTCTGCCTGCAGGGATCGCACGGCATATTTTTGGACACGATGCAGTGCTGCTCACCTCTCGGCGCCCAGCTGACCGGCGAAGACGGACCGAATATCCCGACAGTCGGCACCCCGACAGCGGCGGCAATATGGAGTGCAGCCGTATCTACACCCACAAACAGGCGGCAGCCCCTGAGCACTGCCGGCAACTCACCGATGGATGTTTTGCCGGCCAGGTTCACCACCGGTTTTCTGCATCTGTCAACAACTTGTGAGGCACGAGCCCGCTCATCCGGGGAACCGGTAATCATAACGCCCACCCCCCAGGTATTCTGGATGTAATCGATTAACAAAACACATTGCTGTATTTCCAACTCCTTGTATTTCCAGAGGGAAAACGGATGAAACGCGATAACCGGACAATTCGGCGGCATATTTTCTTCTCTGAAAATCTGTTCCGCCTTTTTTATCCTCTTTCCGGGCACGTACAGCTGAGGAATTTTATTTCCGGGGAATGCCCCCAGCGGGGAAAGAATATTGAAATGATGTTCAGCAGCATACCGGGCAAGCTCCTCGTGAGGCTGTGGGCGTACAAGATGGGTAAACAGCCTGTTGCGCCACAATCGGCCGTCATCGGCAAATCGTCCGATCCGGCAGGGGGCTCCGGAAAGAAATGCCAGTATCGCTCCCCTGTGTCCGGTCCTCAGTTCAATGGCCAGGTCAAAGCCCCATTTACGAAGATCCGAAATAAACCTTTTCTGATACGAAATGGCATGCCAGAGAGACAGTTTCGGGGTATCTACTGAGATAACGCCATCGACCCATGGGCAGTCTTCAATCAGCTGCCGGGCTTTTCCCCTGACCGCAACGGCCAGTGTACTTTCGGGAAAACGCTCCCGCAGCCCCCTGATGGCCGGCATTGTCAGCACAACGTCTCCGATATCCCCCAGCTGTATGAGTAAAATGCGCCGCGGGTATTTCGGCAGTTTACAGGTTTCCTTGACAATCATTGCAACACGTTTCTGTTATGGTTTCGGGCACCCGTTCCGGTGCCACCTGATCAGCCGGGCATATGTGTCAAGTTTTCTGTTAAGCCCCCGATTCAACCCGGCGCAAAACACAACACCCAGAAATGTCAACTGGGTATTGACCAGCAGTCTGGAAAAAACCGTCAGCCGTATCAGAGGAAACAGGTTCCGGTGCCATTTTTTGAAATACAGGTAGCGGGAATGATAAAACAGCATCCGGGCTTTGACATTTTGACCGACACTTTTCCCCTGAGCGTGAAAAATCCGGGCAGTTGGAACAAAATATACCTTCCAGCCATTTTTCTTCATCCGGTATGCCCAATCGGTTTCTTCCAGGAAAAAAAAATAGGCCTCATCCAGATAACCGACCGCATCCATTGCCGTTTTTCTAACCAGCAGGCACGCTCCGATTCCGGATTCCACCTCGACAGGCGCCGTATACCGCCTTCGCTTTCCGGGATATTTTAGTGGGAACGCTATCTGGAGCAGTGTTTCGTTCGCCATCAGGGACCATAACGAAGGAAAATTTGCGATGGAATTCTGACGGGAGCCGTCCGGATTCAACAGCTGACCGCAGGCAATGGCTGCATCCCGATTTTCCTCCATGAAACGGAAGAGTTCAGTCACTGCGCCCATCGTCAACTCGGCGTCGGAGTTCAACAGCAGCGCATATCTGCCCGTCATCTTTCGAAACGCCTGATTATTGGCTGCGGAAAAGCCCATGTTCAAAGCGTTCTCAATCACATGGACCTGCGGGAACCTGTCTTTCACCGCCTCGACGCTGCCATCCGAAGACGCATTATCCACAAGCCATACGTCAAAGCTCAATCCCCTGACCGTTTGAAAAATGGACCGCAGGCATTTGATCACGTAGTCTTTCGTGTTCCAGTTGACGATAACAAATGAAATATCCATTACAGCTTCCTAAATTATTTTCCAGCCGGCATTGAATTCAACGGCAATGCCGGATCAGGGCTTGACACCGTCCGGATTCAGCAGCTGGGCAACCGCTCCGACAACCTGCCGCACGCCAATGCACTTCATACACTGCATGGACGGACACAGGCGCCTGAAACATGGGCTGCAGCTCACATCAGCCCTCAGGACCCGATGCCCGTCCCCATAGGGTCCGGTTCTCCACGGTGCCGTCGGGCCGAACAATGCAACGACCGGCGTGCCGGCAGCAGCGGCCAGATGCATGGGACCGGTATCCGTCGACACGACGACATCCGCTTTTTCATACACCGCGGCAAGCTCCATCAACGATGTGCGGCCGGCCAGATTCACCGCCCGATGCGTCATCATGGAGCGTATCTGCCCGATCGTATCATGGTCATCTGCCGATCCGGTAAACACCACATGTGCCTCATATTGATCAACCAGAATGTCGGCCATACGGGCAAAGCTCCGGTTGGACCAGAGTTTGGTGTCCCATTTGGCAACCGGATTGACCGCCACTACAGGTTTTGAAGCCTCACGGCAATCGCCGTATATCAAATTTTCCGCTGCGATGCGATGCTCCGGCTGTATGGGCAGGTCATAGGCAACCGTGCCGGAGTTGATTCCGATAGACTTGAGCATCATCATGTTTCTCAGCAGGGCATGGACTTCCATATCCACCGGCCCAATGCGCTCATTGAGGAACACATAGCTGTGCTCCATGTGCTGCATGCCTTTATCAAAACCGATTTTCCGTTTTCCTCTGACCAGAGCGATCAGCATGGCGCTCTTGAGCAACGCCTGAAAATCGAGCACCACATCATAGCGGGTATCGCGAAGCTCCTGAAAAAACGTTAAAATCTCCCTCAAGGCAAGCCACCGAGATGGCGTTTTGAGCGCTTTGATCCATCGTTTCCGTCCGGAAACCAGCACCCGGTTCAGCGCCCTGTGTCCCCTCACCAGATCTGCCGCCGCCTCTTCCACTACCCAGGTAATATGCGCATCGGGATAATGGGCGCGAATGGCATTCAACGCCGGAAGGGTATGAATGACATCACCAATGGCGCTCAATTTCACAATCAGGATATTCATTCAACCGCTCCGGAGCACGACTCCCGCAGGATGTTGACAAGACGTTTTTCCGCCTCGGCATACACCATATCCACGGTCACCGCTTTCATGCAGTCATGATGACCCGCGGGGCAGTCGGGTTTGAGACATGGGCTGCACGGCATGCAAACCCGGATCATGCTGCTTTCATCGCTGAAGGGAGCGGTCACCACATGGTTGGTGGAGCCGAATATGGCAAGCTGGCATACATGCAACGCAGCGGCGATATGCATCAACCCGGAATCATTGGTAATAAACAGACGGCACCGGTCGATCAGCCCGATCGCCTCACGAAGGCTGGTCATGCCGCTCAGATTCATACACCCTTTGCCGACAGTACCGCAGATCCACTCTCCGAGCGCCTTTTCTCCCGGCCCTCCAAATACAACAATCCGGATACGCTGATCCAGCGCTTTCAAACGCCTGCCCAGTTGAGCATACCGTTCGGGAAACCAGCGTTTTGCCGTTCCGAACGCAGCTCCCGGATTGATGCCGATCAGGATATCGCCGGATTCAATACCGCAGCGTCCGAGAATGGCTTCGGCCTGTCTGCGTTCGGCTTCCGTTACGGTCAGAGACAGGCCATTGCCACAGGAAGGCAGATTTGCACCTTCGACGATGCCCAGATAATAATCCACCTGATGGGCCTTTTTCCGTTCGACTGTTACGGGAACGCCATGAGTCAACAGCAGATGACGGCCATCGGTCTTGTAACCGAGACGAGCCGGGATTCCTGCCAGAAACGCCAGCAGCGCCGCCTCGAATGCATTTTGAAATAATACGGCAAGATCAAACCGGTTTTTTCTCATGTCCCGGCTGAGACGCAATACGCCCGGTACGCCTTTATGCCGGCCGGATGCCTCATAAATCATGATATGATCAATATAGGGGCAGTGGTGAAAGACGGGGGCCACCCAGGGTTTTGCCAGAAGGGTGATCCGGGCCAGGGGAAAATCATTCCGTATGGCCCGCAGGGTCGGAAGGCTCATGACCGCATCCCCTATCCAGTTGGCCGAGCGTACCACTATATTCCGAACGGATTTTGTATCTATGGGTTTCATCAGTTAATGACCGCTTTTGTCTTATCCCCCGTATCGTAAGGTGTTCCCCGTCCCTGTATCTGACCGGGCGTTTCCACAACCGCCCCCTTTATAGAAGGTTAAACTTTGAAGTTATAGAGGGATGGACCATATGTGTCAAGAAAGAAGTATTAACGTGCGTCCCCGGGTTATTCTCCGGGCAGCCCCAACTCCCAGGCTTTCGAATGCTTCAGAAAAACATACCACGCCGAATTCATGGCGATGACCAGCCCGGCAAGCCCATCCAGAAACCCCAGCTTCCATACATAACACTCAAGAAATTTACCCGCCGCATGCAGCATTCCGATCAGAACAAACCCGCCGCCTGCAGGCCCCCGCTCCCGGGCATAAAGGCCTGAAAATTTATCAATCGTGGTTAACTGATCCGAAATTCCCCGGTATACATAATGAAAAATCGGATCAGAGAGAGGTTGAACCTTTCCCTTCACAACCAGTTTTTCATGAAGGCCGTTCCCCTTCCATTCGCTCCTGCCTTTTCTCACCAGCCGGATTTTCCGATCCGGATACCATCCGCCATGTTTGATCCATCGCCCGAGATATCTGGAGAGGCGGGGCATGGAAAATCCGTTTACATCCGGCGCCGGGGTATCAAGCCTGCTTAAAATTTCTTCGGCAAGTGGACCGGATACGACTTCATCCGCATCAAGGTTGAGTATCCAATCGGATGATGTCTGCTCCATTGCGAACTGTTTCTGAGCGGCATATCCGGGCCATGGATTGAAAATAACCCGTGCGCCATGATCAATACACCGCTGCTGGGTTCCATCCGTACTGCCGGAGTCCACCACGACCACCTCATCGGCAAATGACGTACTGCTGAGCAAACGACCGATTCGATCGGCCTCATTTTTCGTGATAACGGCTATGCTGAGCGTCGGTCTTTTTTCTTGCATCATGCCTGCTATGCTTCATTGAGTTTAAAAATCAGGGCTTGATCATAACTGCGGCCATAACGTCGTGAGGGCCGTCCCGTCCGTTTCCGGCTTCTCCAGCACGATACGGGGGGATGCCGGGGCCATGAAGCTAAAGCGCAAAAACTCGGCAAGCCTCAAACAGTTTGCACTTCTTAACGCTTCATGGCCCCGGCATCTTTTCCCCCGATCGTGCAATGTCGTACGCCGGCAACGGCCGGGACTTCGAAGCTACACGTAAGAGAATATGGCTGCAGGTATGATCAAGCCCAAAAATCAGGGTATCAGTTTATTTTTTCAACCGCTGTCCGAGAAAGCTGCGGAACCGGTCCGCATCATCGCCGAACGAAATTTCAATTCCGATCACCACCAGCGTCACCGGCCATCGGGCTGTCGAATTTATCCGGACATAGTCTTTTTCGGTTGTCAGAATCAAATTCACATCCGATGCCAGCGCAAGGCTCCGAATCCGGACGATATCCTGTTTTGAATACCAGTGATGATCGGAAAATTCAAGATACCGTACGATCCGGCATCCGAGCCGCTCAACAGCGCTTCTAAAATCCGTATTGCAGGCGATTGCCGAAAAGACGATTGCCGAAGCGCCCCGCAGGTCACCAAGATCAGATACCGATATCGGTCGCTCACCCTTAACGACCTTGACCATGCAGGGGACATGATCCGATCTGAAAACCGGTTTCCCCTCGCAACTTCCGGCCCCTGCGTCCGGCACCCGGCACCCGGAAGCACACCGGGTCATGATACAGGCATCCGCCCGTTTCAGCGACAGGGCTGATTCCCTGAGCCCCCCCCGGGGAAACAGATACGTATTGCCAAAAGGCCGTGCGTTATCCAGCAGTACAAGGTCAATATCTCTTGAAAGCCTGCGATGCTGGAACCCGTCATCGAGTATGATAACGTCCGGTCCGAATCTCTCAAGCGCCAGCCGTCCGCTTTCAAAGCGCTCTTTTCCCACGAGGACCGGAACCTGTTCCAGGGTTCGGGCGATCATATACGGTTCATCGCCGGATTCATCCGGCTGCATGAAAATTCGGCAGCCGTCGCTGACCACACCGCCGGCATGTTCAGCTTTTCCCCTGTAACCTCTGCTGACCACCGCAGGCTTATATCCCAGCTGTTTGACGAGCCTGGCCACATATATGGCCATCGGCGTTTTACCGGTGCCGCCCATGGTAATATTACCGATGGATATCACCCGGCAATCCAGCGGCTGTGCGGAAAGGATGCCCCGGTCATAGAGCACATTTTTCAGACGAACCGCAGCGGCATAGCCAAGCGAAATCCAGAATAACAACCGTTTCAGCACGGAGGGATGCCCCGGCTCCGGATCAGCGATGATCTTTTCTATCTGCTGTCTTAAATGCTGCAGCATGACTATATCCCAGATTCGAAAGAATTTATCGTCAATGCGGACTCAACTGCTGACATAGTCCGCTCAACCGCCCCCTGGTTCGCACAGAACACCTTCCGGGCGTTTTCACCGGTTTGCCTCCTTTTTTTGTCATCAGAAACCAGATCAGCGATTGTTCGGGATATTTCCCGGGCATCCTTCACACATATGGCTCCGCCGGAATCCAGCAGCAGTTTTGCCATGAGGGCAAAATCATTCATATAGGGCCCGAACAGCACGGGCTTGGAAAATGATGCCGGCTCCAGCGGGTTATGGCCGCCAAACGGCATCAGGCTGCCCCCGATAAACGCAATATCGGCCAGCGCATAGAGCCGCCGGAGTTCCCCCATCGTGTCCACCACCAGCACATCGGCTGGGGGATCATCAGAAGACGATGCCCGGGCCGGCTTTGTCCACAGGACGGTTGAAAATCCTTTCGATTCGAAAAGCCGGTATACGCTCTGAAAGCGTTCCGGATTTCTCGGGACCACGATCAGGAGAAGATCCGGAATCATCTGCTTAAGAGCCGAAAATGCCTCGGAAAGGATCGCCTCCTCTCCTTTATGGGTGCTGCCGGCCATAAAAATTCTGCGCCGGCCGGCAATATTGAATTTTTGTTTTACGGCGGTCAGCTGTTCATAATCAACCGAATCAACCGGCTGATCGAACTTTATATTACCGGTGGTGACAAGCCTTTCGGCAGAGATACCCAGGTCGATCAGACGGCACCTGTCATCATCCGTTTGCGTGAAGATTTTCGCAAAACCTGAAAACAGATGCTTCGGGATGAGGGGAAACCGTTTATAGCTGCGCCAGGAACGGTCTGACATTCTGGCATTGACCCAGCATACCGGAACGCCCTGCTTTTTCATCTGCGCCATAAAATTGGGCCAGATATCGGACTCCACGATCAACACCAGATCCGGACGGATGCGCCGGGTTATATATTTCACTGAAAACAGCAGGTCATACGGGAAAAAAAACAGGCAGTCGGCAATATCATGCAGGTGCTGATGGGCGATCTCATATCCGGTTTTGGTTGACACCGAAACGATGATCTTCTTATCGTAAAATCTGCGTTTCAATTTCCGGATCAGCGATACGGCCGAGAGCACCTCGCCGACGGAAAGGGCATGGACCCAGATCGTCGGGTGCGCCGGCCTTTGAAAATATGATGTCCGAATCCGTTCCGGAACCGATGCCAGTCCGAGTCGCTTAAAAATGGTCTTTCTTCGTTTATCCGATACCATCGCCCCGGACAGGATAACGGGCAGACCGAAAATAACCGCGATGATATAACATATATTATAAAAAAGTCTCATTACGGCAGATCCACCTCATTCAGCGGTAACCAGCAGCAGGCCGCCGAAACCTAAAAACACAACATTTGCCACCCATGCGGCAATCACGGGCGGGAGAATTTTCCCATAGCCCAGCGAGATACAGAAACTGTAAAAAATCCAGTACACAAATGCGATCCCGATGCCGTATACAATCCCGACTGACAGGCTGTCCTTCATCGATCTGCGAACGGCCAGGCCCGATCCGACCATGGCCATGATCAGGCACACCAATGAGAAAGCCAGTTTTGCATTCAGATCGACCCGATAAACAGTGGCATCATATCCTTCTGTTTCAATTTTTCGTATGTATTCCAACAGCTCGATAAAATTCATTTCTTCAGATTTTTTGACCACCCGCTTTAAATCATCGGGTTCAAATCCGAACGTCTCGACCTGCTGGTCATGAAATTCAACCGAATAATTCCGGGTCTCGCGGTTGAGCCGCTGCTCCATGATGTCGTACAGGGTCCAGTGCCCCTGGCCGTAGACCCCTTTTTCGGCATCGATTCTCCTGACCAGATCGAAATTTGCGTCAAGCTGACTGATGGTGATTCCGAAGATGGTTTGATCGGCCGGATTCACGTATTTGATATGCGTCATCAGCCGGTTATCCTTGATCCAGATATCTTTTTCCTGGGTGGAAAACGCTGTTCCTTCTCTGTTCGCCCATATCCAGTTGGATTTACTGACCGTTAACGGCACGAGCAGCTCGGAAAAGAAAAACAACAACACACTCACTATCACACCGATCACGAGCACCGGTTTGATCATATAATATATACTGATCCCGCCGCTTTTCAGTGCAAGCAGTTCGTTGTTTTTGTTCATCAAACCAAACGCGAGGATTACCGCCAGCAATTCACCGAGCGGAACAATCTGGGCAACGATAAAGGGGATTTTGAAAACAAAAAATTTCAGGCAGCTGGATAACGGGAGGTTTACTTCCATGAAGTTATCGATTTTTTCAAAAAAATCAACAGTCAGATAAATAACGACCACAACGAATACGACTATGGCAAAATATCTGCCAATCTCGCGCGTGATATATCGATGAATAATGGTCATGGGATGATAGCTACCTGCTTTTTTTTGTCGGTTTTGCTCTGTTAAACACTGAAATCAGGTACCGGACCGGCCATGTGAACACATCCAGTTTAACCGGACGCTCGTTGGCCACCCGGATCAGCAGGTATACGCCCAAACCGCCGATGACCCCATTGGGCAGCCACATACCGATCAATGGGGGGTACCTGCCGACTTCTCCAAACACCTTTCCGGCCGCCAGCATCAGGTAATACATCAGAAAAAACATCAGGCCGAATGCAATGCCGTAAGAGCGTTTTCTGGACCTGGACTGAATTCCCAAGGGAACTGCAAGCAATCCCAGCGCCAGGCAGGCAAATGAAATTGAAAATTTTTTATGAAATTCAATCAGCGCCAGATAGTATCGATCGTCCTGTTGGTCCGCATTGCGAAGATATTTTTTCAACTCGGAAAAATTTAATTCCCGGACTTTGTCGGAAGTGTCCGCCATTTCAGACACCGTCCGTGGCAAATCCAGTCTCAAATCATAGCGGTCAAAAAAAATGCTGTTGGCCGTCCGTGTCCGGCGGCTGACCTGATTGATAAAGCCGTTACGGAGGCTCAGATGCCATATGCCCCGGTCAGATTCAGTCAGCAGCCGGCCTTCCGGTGCGACAATGATCATCGTTGAATCCTTTGCCCGTTGATCTTCAATGAAAATATCCTTCATCATCTTGTCCTTCATCCGGATTTCATTGACATACAGCATCACGCCTTTGAAACGGTCATTGAAGGTTCTCTCCTTCAATCCGATATCCATGTTGGATGAGGCAACGTTCACAACCAGATCTTTAAACGAGCGGCTTCCCCATGGCAGGGCATAAACAGAAATAAATGCGGTGATCATGCATCCCAGCAGACAGAACGCCATCACCGGCGGAAGCAGCCGGTAAACGCTCACCCCACCGGACTTGAGCGCTATGATTTCGTTGTCGGCGGATAATCTGAGGAAGGTCAGAAGAACCGCCATCATCACGGACATCGGGATAACAAATTCCAGAAAATAGGGCATGGTATAGATCAACATCAATAAAACCGACACCAGACTGACCTGGTAGTTAACGATCAGATTGGTAATCTCGAGTATCTTTGCCATCAGAAATACAAATGAAAAAAATATCAAATTGATGGCAAACGGAGAAAGCATCTCCTTGAAAATATATCGGTCTATGATTGAATTAATCTTCATAAACGTATAATGCGCATGAGCCTTTACTGTCCGTTGCAGAACTGCATCTGGTGAAGCTTGTGGTATTCCCCCCGCAGCGCCAGCAACTGGTCATGGCTGCCTTCTTCCACGATCCGTCCGTCTACGATCACGATGATCCGGTTCGCATAACCGATGGTGGCCAGCCGGTGAGCAATGACAAAGGTGGTCCGGCCCTTCATCAGATTTTCCAGGGCCTTTTGAACCAGCATTTCGGATTCGGCGTCCAGGGCGGAAGTCGCTTCATCCAGGATCAACACAGGAGCATCTTTCAGCAGCGCCCGGGCAATACAGATCCGTTGTTTTTCCCCTCCCGAGAGCCGGCTGCCCAGCTCTCCGATACTGGTATCAAATTTCTGAGGCAGATGTTGTATGAAATCGTAGGCATAGGCGGCTTTTGCCGCCTTTTCGATCTGAGCGGCAGTTGCATCCGGATTTCCGTAGGCGATGTTGCTGCCGACCGAGTCGTTAAACAAAATGGGCTCCTGTGTCACCATGGCGATCTGGTCCCGGAGGGACGCAATGGAAGCGTTCCGGATATCGATCCCATCGATAAAAATCCCGCCCCCCGAAACATCATAAAATCGGGGAAGCAGATTGACCAGAGAGGTCTTCCCGCCGCCGCTCGTACCGACCAGAGCGATGATTTCGCCGGGCTTCACATCGAGATTCAGCCCCTTTAACACCATGGAATCGTCAGTCCCATCGTATTGGAACGATACGTCCCTGTAAGTGACCCGATGCGGGCCGCGGGTGATTATCACCGGAGTTTCAGACTCCTTGATATCGGATTCTTTCTCAATAATATCAAACACCCGGTCTGTAGCGGCAAGGCCCTGCTGGACCGAATTGTTCAGATGGCTCAGCTTTTTTACCGGATCATAGAGCAGCAGCACCGCGGTCATAAATGAAAAAAAAGTTCCTGCGGTGGATGTGCCGTTGATGACCTTATATCCCCCGTACCAGATGATAAACGAAATCCCGATTCCGCCAAGGCACTCCATGATGGGAGATGAAATCGATTTGGCGACAACCGCTTTCATCTCAAGCTGAAACAGATTTGACGTTCTGTCATAAAAGCGCTGTTTTTCATAATCCTCCATTCCAAACGCCTTGACGATCTTATTTCCGGCAAATGTCTCATGCAAAAAAGAACTCAGGTTCGCCATGGATTCCTGGCATCCGGTGCTCACCCGGCGGACCCGCCGTCCAAACACGTATACCGGGTAAAATGCGACGGGTAAAACCACGATAGCGCACAGGGCCATTTTCCAATCCCTGTAAAAAATAACGCCCGTCAACCCGATAATGGTAAATATATCTCTGAGAGAGCTGGTAACGGCCGTGGCGACCATCTGCTTGATGATATTGACATCGTTGGTGATACGGGACATGAGAACACCGGTTTTCTCCTTATAAAAAAACGCCAGCGACAGGTCCTGGATGCGGCTGTAAAGATTATTTCTCAATTTCCGGATGATATCCTCACCCACATAACTCATAAAATATTCCTGCCCGTACATACCCGCCCCGCGGATCACATACATAATGGCAATCACAAACGGAACAAGCTTGAGCATGGTCAAATTCTTTTTAAAAAAGATATCATCCAGGACCGGCTTGACCAGAAATGCCGTTGCCGATGTTGACCCGGCCACGATGATCATGCATACCATGGCCATAACGAGTTTGGACCAGCTGTGGCTTACCATTCTGATCAATATTCTGTGGCGACTCTTAATTTTTCGTATCAGCATGTTCGTCATCATCCCTCGACGGTTGCAATTTAATTGAGGCAAAAGGGTAAAGCAGCTGTGTCAGTGCGGCTTGAATTCAAAAAAATCCCGGAGCAGCAGAATGACTCTTTCGGCGCGATGCCTCAGTCAATACAGTGTCCGAAGGACCGGTCCAGATCAAAGGTGATCCGGCACAGTTCCTGTTCCACCTGGTTCAGGCACCGGGCCTGTTCCGCCTTATCGGCGTCCGGCGGCACGATGATCGGATTGCCCATGGCAAAGCGGCATGTGGTAAATGGGTATGGAGCGATAAAGCGGTCCCAGCTGGAAAACACCTTGATTTTTCGGGCGCTGTAGGCCATGGGCAGAATCGGAAGTCCCGTTTTTCTGGCCAGTACCACAATTCCGGGCCGGGCCTTGAATCTGGGGCCCTGCGGACCATCCGGCGTAATAACCCCCGGCTGTTGCCCGGTCTTCAGGCACCGTATCAGCTTTGACATCGCGCGAAGACCGCCACGGGTGGAAGAGCCGCGAATGGTTTCATGGCCCTGCCGCTGAAGTATCCGTGCCATAATCTCCCCGTCTTTCGACTGGCTGACCAGCAGCACACCGTTCTGGCCCTGATACAGATAGCTCGGCAGCAGCAACCGGGAATGCCAGGACACGCATATGAATTTTCTGCTGCGAATGATGGAGCGGACTTTTTTAACCCCGAACACTTCAATTTTTGTAGTGAAAAAAAGCAAATCAATAATGAGTTTTCCGAAAATGCCCACTATTTTCCATTTGAATTCGGAAAGGGTTGCGTGATTTTTATTTTTGCTCATACGTCACCGTGAATTCAGCATATCGACTGCAACGGCTGCCGTGCGCTTTGAAGCGCCCGCTCCGCCCAGGGCGTCCGTAACCTGAAAAAGTTCATTTCTTATACGCTGGAGCCTGTCCGTATCAGCTAGCATGCCACAGGTAACATCGGCTATGTTTTCCGGAGACGCCTCATGCTGAATCAATTCCGGAACAATCTGTTTTCCCGCTATCAGATTGGCCAGACTGATATGAGGCACCCGGATCAATGCCCTTCCCAGCAGATAGCTGACCGGTGATACCCGGTATATAATGATCATGGGCACCCCGTGAATGGCCGCTTCCAGGGTCACCGTACCGGATGCGGCAATGACCATTGTACACCTGCCGAAAACATCTTCGGCCGGGCAGGTAACCGTTTCCAGATTTATTCCATGCCCGAAGCGCTCGATGATGGCGCAGGCAAAGTTTTTTCCAACCGATGATGCAACAGAAACGATGAATTTCACATGCTCCATCCGTCTGCCAATCAACCGGGCAGCTTCCAGCATCACCGGCAGATGGCGTGTCACTTCTCCGTCACGGGAACCTGGAAGAAGGCCAACCACCGGAGAAGCTGACACCGGCGTCTGCTTTTGCCGTACCGCTTCAGCCGTCTTTTCAATGTCCAGCAGGGGGTGGCCGACAAAGGTAACCGGTATGTTGTGCGCTCTGAAAAGGGTTTCTTCAAACGGCAGAATCACGGCCGCATGATCGATTCGCTGCCTGATTTTTTTTATCCGCCCGGCTCTCCAGGCCCATACCTGCGGGGTGATATAATAGAGAACCGGCACACCGATTTTTTTGGCGCCTGCCGCCAGGTGCAGGTTAAAATCCGGAAAATCAATAAGAATCAGAAGATCGGGTCGAAGGCGTTTTAAGAGATTTTTGGCATCTTTCAGTGCGTTCAGAAGGCCCCTGAGTTTGGGCAGGGCCTCGGTAATCCCGACGACCGACAATTGAGAAGAATCTGCGATCAGGCGGACCCCCTCATGTCTCATGGCGACGCCGCCGATACCATGGAAATCCAGTCCATGGTGTTTGATCCGCATCGCCCGGATCAGTTTGGCCGCATGAACGTCTCCGGATGGATCGCCGACACTGATCATCACGGTCCGGGGTTTTTCGGATTGAGCCGCCGCATCATCCATTCGAATAAATCCGGTTTGTTTTACGGATTTGTTCCATAATACTCAAAGCGGTTTTCAATGCATCCCTGCCCACGGGTCCGTTTACCTCCGGCACATGACGTTTTTGAACACATTCGACAAAGGATTTGAGCTCATCATCGAGTGCATCCCCCTGGGTGAAACACATCCGGGTGACCCCCATACCCGGCACCGGGCTGTTTGAAACATCTCCATTTTTCCCGATCACGGTAATTTCCCGACCGGCAAAATCCACGGAAACATAGCCTTCCTTTTGAAACAGCCGAATCTTTCTTTCATTGCGGGTGGAAATCCGGCTTGCGGTCACGTTGGCAACACATCCGTTTTTAAATTCAAGCCGTGCGTTGGCAATATCAACATGTGCGGAAATAACGCAGATGCCTGCCGCACTGACGGTTTTCACTTCGGACCTGACAAAGTTCAGAATCAGATCAATATCATGGATCATCAGGTCCAGCACCACACTGACATCCGTACCACGGGGCTTATAAAGACTCAACCGGTGGGACTCAATGAACATCGGCTTTTTGATAAAGTCCCTGACGGCGACGACGGCAGGATTAAACCGTTCAAGGTGTCCGACCTGGATGATCAGCCCCCGGGATTCCGCGATTTCAATGAGCCGGTCGGCATCCTCCACGGTTGTGGTCATGGGTTTTTCAATCAGGACATCCACATCCTGCTCGAGAAAATCCCGGCTGACGATAAAATGATCCGATGTCGGCACAACGATACTGACCGCGTCCACTTTTCCGAACAGCTGCTCATAACGGTCATAGGCCTCGGTAGACAGCTTTTTGGCGATCTCCTCAGACTGGGATCGGTCGATATCCACCACCCCCACGAGATCGACATCTTTCATGCGTGCATATTTTTCAGCATGGAACCTGCCCAGATACCCTACACCGACAACACCCACCCGAAGTTTACTCATATCTATTTCCAAAATTTTTAAATTATATCAAAATCACGCACACAATAAGGGCGTCCACCCCAGATGCCCTTCACTGAGATTGTCTTTTTCTGATTCACACTTCCCGTGCGTCAAGCTTCTTTTAACGCCACAATAGAGATTCCGTGTGCGTCGGCAAGGGCGATCATCTCTTGCCTGTCAAAAACAACGGCATTGCCGGCTTCAATCGCAAGCGCCTTTACCCCGGCATCCTTCATGGTTTCGATCGTCCGTACGCCAACCGCAGGCACATCAAACCGGGTATCCTGCTCAGGTTTGCACACCTTCACCACCACGCCGGAACCGTTGCCAAGCCGCCCCCCCCTTTTGATGGTCGAATCGGTCCCGTCAATTGCCTCGACCGCCAGCACCGAGCCGTTGCTGATCACAACACACTGGCCCACATCGAGGCGTCCGATTTCTTTGGCGATTCGCCATCCGACTCTGATATCCGCTTCCTCGGCGCGGCCGGGCTTTCGTTTGGTCCAGCACCCTTCCTCGGCCAGCAGGTGCGGGAGTAAAAATGTCGCGGAAAGAACCCGGACGCCCTCTTTTTCAAGAAAATCTGCAAGCGCTCTGAGCAGCCCGTCATCATTCGTGTGCAAGAGCCCCGCAACCAGTGAAAGGGCTTTGATATCCGGTCGGATGTCCCGGAACATACGGGTCTTTTGGATTCCGCCCATCATAACAGCCTGGGCAACATCATGTTTCTTGAAGAAGTTGAGAAGCCGTTTAAGCTGCCCGAGATGAACCCACTCAATATCATCGACATGCCGGGCCAGGCTGGCATCGGTTTCATTCAGATGCGCCACGGCATATACACGATAGCCGTCTGCACGGGCTGCCTTGGAAAAAATTATGGGAAACTGGCCGCTCCCCGCAATGAGTCCGATTTTTTTCATTATAGCCGTTCACCCGGATATGCTATCGTGTAATCCCCCGTTCCGATTCTTTGATGAATTTAACGAATTTAACGACTTCCGGGATCTGATCGACTTCAGCCTGAACCCGCTCGATCGCCTCGTTCAGGGTCAGTCCGATCCTGAAAATAATTCGGTATGTTTTCTTCAATGCCAGGAGGCTGTTTTGTGAAAATCCGTGCCGTTTCAGCCCGACGCTGTTGAGCCCGTGGAGCGTAGCACGGTCTCCGGAAGCGATAACAAACGGCGGGATATCCTTGACAACCGCGGACTTGCCGCCGATGAACGCGTAATCGCCGACCCGGACAAACTGATGAATGCCGACCAGGCCGCCAACCGTAGCGTAATTTCCAATGGTAATATGACCGGCAAGGCTTGCATTGTTCGCCATAACCACATTCCGGCCCAGTCTGCAGTCATGGGCCACATGGGTATATGCCATCAGAAAATTTTCTTCCCCGATTTCCGTTAACCCGCCACCGAAGACGGTGCCGCGATGAACGGTCACAAACTCGCGGATGATCGTGCCCCGGCCGATTTTTACATAAGTTTTTTCGCCCTCGAATTTCACGGACTGAGGGGCCGCACCGATCGCCGCAAATTGATAGATATTACAATCCGGGCCGATGGTCACATAGGGATCTATGATCACATGCGGTCCGATTACGGTGCCGGCGCCGATCTCCACATCTTCCCGAATAATGGCATACGGTCCGATTTTTACATTTGGCCCGATTTCCGCTTTCGGGTGTATGATTGCTGTTTCATGTATCATGGTCTGTCTCCAATCGTAGCCATCAGTTCAGCCTCCGCGACAATAACATCATCGACTTTGGCGATTCCGAACATTTTGATGGCCCTTAACCGCTGTCTTATACTTTTGACTTCAAATATCAGCTGATCACCCGGGACAACGGGTTTTCTGAATTTTGCCTTATCAATGCCCATAAAATAAATCACACCGCCACGCATATCTTCCGGCAGGGATTCCATTACCAGCACACCGCCTGCCTGGGCCATCGCCTCAATAATAAGAACCCCGGGCATTACCGGTGTGCCCGGAAAATGCCCCTGGAAAAAAGGTTCATTAATCGTCACATTCTTCAAAGCGATAACGCTTTTACCCGGTATCAGTTCAAGAATTTTATCCACCAGGAGAAACGGATACCGATGGGGCAGCAATTTCATAATACCTTGAATATCAAATGTTTTTTCCATTAGTCCTCTGTATACAGTCGTGAGTCTTCCGCCCTCTGTCCTCAGCACTCAGTCCTTTTCCTCCAGGCTGGCCAACCGTTTTTCCAGTTCCGATATCTTTTTTTTCATTTCCGGAAGCATGGGGACAACCCGCTGCACCCTGAGCCATTGACGGTGAGGCATTTCCGGCGCTCCGGACATGACCTGCCCCGCCGGAATTGACTTGGCGATCCCGGCCCTCGGTCCTATGATTGCATTATCACCAATGCTCAGGTGACCGGCCACTGCGGACTGGCCGGCAAATGTAACATGCCTGCCTACCGTAACGCTTCCGGCAATGCCGACCTGCGCAACGATGATTGTATCCTCGCCAATAGTAACATTATGGGCGATATGGACCAGGTTGTCGGTCTTCACCCCCCGTTTGATCCAGGTCTTGTCAAACGCTGCCCTGTCAATGGTATTGTTGGCGCCAATTTCCACATCGTCATCAATCTGAACGATGCCGGTCTGCGGAATTTTGTAATAAACGCGACCGTCCGAAGCAAATCCGAATCCGTCACTGCCGATCACCGTGCCGGCATGGATTATCACTCGGCTGCCGATGATGCACCGTTCGAGAACCGATACATTCGGATAAATCACCACATCATTTCCGATTGACACACGATCACCGAGAACTACACCCGGATACAGTATCACCCGACTGCCGATGGTCACGCCGTTGCCAACCACACAATTCGGACAAAGGGTTACCTGATCCCCGAAGACCGTATTTTCTCCGACAACGGCACGGGAATCAATCCCTTCCGCAGGTCTGGGCGGCTGATATAAATGTTGTAAAACTATGGTAAACGCCAGCTGAGGGTTCTTGACCCGAATCAGATTTGTTTTACCCCGGTCAAAGGTCTCCGGAACAAACACCGCTCCGGCCGCTGTTTGATCGATTTTCTTTAAAAACGCCGCGCCGGCTGCAAATGTGATATCCTCTGCGGTCGCGGTATCAAACGGAGCAGCGCCACGAATCACGGCATCCGGATCTCCCTGAAGCCGTCCGCCAACCCGCTCGCATATTTCTGACAGTGTAATTTCCATTGGATGTCACCATAGCCCGCATCACGGTTTTGATGTATTGGCATATTCCGTATTGAAGCGTTTAATCACCCTGTCCGTGATATCGATCGAATTCGGGTGATACATAACCCCGGCTTCTCTTTTTTCAATGATCAGCATGTAACCATCCTCTTTGCCGATTTTTTCAACCAGATCAAATACCTGATTCTGGATCTCAATTACCAGACGGTTTTCCTGCACTTTAAAATCCGAACGGAATTTCACCTGCATCGATTTTATATCATTGATGTTGATTCTGATTTCACGTTCTTTTTCATCACGCTTTTCCTTGCTCATCACCAGAGACTCACGTTCGAACTTGCTTTTGAGTTCTTCAATTTCGTCCCCTTTCTTTTTGAGTTCGGCTTCCATTTTCTTTCCCTGCTTTGTTATCTCAGCCTGAGCAACTTTTCCGGCATCAGAATTTTCCAGAATTTTCTGAAAATCAACAATACCGATTTTTGCCACATCCGCGGCATGAACGCTCAGCACACAAACCGAAAACAAAAAACATGATGCAATCATAACGGCCTTGATTACTTTCATAGTTACCCCCTGCTATACCTGTTTAATATATCATTCGTTAAAATGCGGAACCCATGGTAAACTCCCAGCGTCCGCCGCTTTCCTCACCCTCTACAGGGTCCAGCATATAGCCGTATTCGATCCGGATTGGCCCCATGGGGGAATACCAGCGAAACCCGTAACCGATGCTTTTATGCAAGCCGGCGAAATCCACGCTTTCTTCATCATTGTACACGTTACCGGCATCGAAAAACACTAAGCCCATCAGACCGGCTTTTTTAATGAGGGGGATCAGGTATTCAATATTAAATTGAATAAATTTGGTTCCCCCGATTTCATCTCCATTATCGTCAAGCGCATGAATATCCTGCCAGTCATAGCCTCTGACCGAATTGATACCGCCGAGATAAAATTTTTCGTAATCCGGAAGTATTCCGCCGCTGCTGCTCTGGACATATCCGCCCTTACCGTGGACAAACCCTACCGTATCCCAGAATAAAGGCCAATACCAACCGGTTTCAGCCAGGTATTTGGTAAATGCGATATCTCCGCCCAGTATGCCACCGGCATGCTCAACCGTAAAGCTGTGATCGGATCCTTCTGTCGGATTAAACACCCGGTCCCTGGAATCATAGCGTATGGAGGCGGATATGCTGCTGGTGGTATTTTTACCTTCCAGCTCTTGGATGGTAACCGAGGCATCGTCCACGATATCGGTGATATCGGCTATTTCAAACGAATATGACAGATAAGCCTTTGTGTAGTCAAACACCGGATAACCGAATCTAACGGCAGCACCGGTACTGTCCTTATCATAGTCATCGTACTCCCGGGTCCACTTATAAAGGTCAACCCCGGCAGACAGGGGAATATCAAACAGCCATGGCTCCGTGAAACTGAGGGTATATTGATCCGTGGAGCTACCGAGTTCGGCCTTCAGCTGCAGGGTCTGACCCCGGCCAAACAAATTTCTCTGGGCAATGGATCCGACGATAAACACATTTTCGACACTGCTGTACCCGCCGCCGAAACTGAACATGCCGGTCGGTTTTTCCGTGACCCCCAGCTTCAATATCATCTTGTCATCCGCACTGCCCTTTACCGTATCCACTTTTATGTCTTCAAAATAATCCAGCCGATACAGATTCCGGACCCCGCGCTTTAACCGTTTACCGCTGTAGAGTTCCTGTTCGTAAACCTGAAGCTCTCGTCGAATCACTTTATCTCTGGTTTTGGTATTTCCGGAGATCAGAATTTGTTCAAAATAAACCTGATTGTTTTTTTGCACCGTATAGACGATATCGACAATGCGTTTTTCGCTGTCCTGGCTTACGCGGGGCACGATATCGGCATAGGCATATCCTTCATCCGAATAGATATCGGTAAGCGCAAGAATATCATTTCTCAACGCTTCCCGGTTGTAAAATTTTTCTTTTTTTATACTGAGCTTCTGCATCAACTGCTCTTTGGGTAACACCAGTTCGCCCTCGATATCCACCTTCCCGACTTCGTATTGAGACCCTTCCTCAATTTTCAGGGTAATAACGATTCCATCGGGATTAAAATCAACCCGGGGTTCGCCGATACGCGCCTGAATGTAACCGCTGTTGGTATAAAAAGCGGTCAGTTTTTCAACGTCCTGGCTCAGGTCCTCTTTTTTAAAATCGCCTGCAGACGTCAGCCAGGAAAAAAAACCTTCTTCCGATGTTTTGATTATTTTTTTTAATTCATTATCAGAATAGGCTTCATTACCGGAAAACACAATCTGGCGGATACGAAGTTTCTGTCCTTCCTCTATATTGTATTCAAGATCCGACTGGTTATTATCCTGGGGATAAAGCGTGTAGGCGACCTGAACATTATGGTAATTTTTATCTTTGTAAAACTGCTCGATTCGATCCACATCCTGCCGGATCCTGACCTCGTTGATGATAGCGCCGGTCTTGACATTCAGGTTCTCCTTGATCTTTTCTGTATCAAAAATCCGGTTTCCCTTGATTCGAACCGCCCGAAGCGTGGGTTTTTCTGTTACGCGAAAAATAACGATATTGCCCTCTGGTGCTTTTTCCAGTTCCACCCGGATATCGTCAAAATATCCCATGGCGTATACCGTTTTCAAATCCTCCGAAATTTGTCCGGCCCGGTATATGTCCCCGGGCTGTATCTTGACCTTCCTGAGGATGGCATCGGCTTCTATGCGTTTATTGCCCTCGACACGGAGCTTGAAAACCGTTTCGCGCTTGAAAAGGGTTTTACCGACCTGAGAAGCCAGCTCTTTTACTTTACCGAACAAAGTTTCAATGCCTGTGCCTTCGGCATAAAAAGCCACGGGCGGTGCTTCGGTAACCGTATCAAGCATCCCGGCACCCAGGCTGAAGGTATTTCCCACCCGGATAAAACTGCCCCAGACGATGTAATCCGCACCTGCGCGCTGACAGATTTTTCGGATCTCTTCGTAATGTTCCGATTTTTCCCCCGCAGGAAGGACGGCTGCCGGATCGATATCGATCACAATCGCCCCCTCCTGTTCCAGCTGCTGTTTCAGAACATCGGGTATGTCCTTCCGAAGATAGGAAAGGTCCTCTTTTGCATGGATATCAAACGGAAGCACAATGACCCGGACCGAATCCTGTGCATGGGATATTCCGGGCAAAAACCATAACATCATGCCTGTAATCAGGCCTACCCACATCAGCTTGCCAAGTCTATGCATAAAAGCCCTCAATCTGCTTCAACCAGCTGTCCCTCAACAATGGTGACCCGCCGGGACATTAAATCGGATAATTTTACATTATGTGTAACCACAACCATAGCCATCTTAAATTCTCGATTCAACTCGAGAAGAAGCTCGTGAACCTGCTCGCTGTTTTTCTGATCAAGATTTCCGGTGGGTTCATCTGCCAGAAGGATAACCGGCTTCAACACCAGCGCCCTTGCCAGAGCCACGCGCTGCTGTTCGCCGCCGGAAAGTTTACCGACCCGGTGATGTAATCGTTCCTTGAGTCCGACACGTACCAGTATGGCTTCTGCCAGTTCTCCGGCTTTTTTTTTATCAAAACCGTTGATCAACGCAGGCATCATTGCATTTTCAACTGCGCTGAATTCGGGGAGAAGATGATGAAACTGAAAAACAAATCCGATGCATTTGTTGCGGAATTTTGCCAGCCGGTCTTTGTCCAGAAGAAATATATTTTTCCCCTGGACCCAGATCGATCCCCTGTCCGGCAGATCAAGCGTCCCCAGTATATTCAGCAGGGTAGATTTTCCGATACCTGATGCGCCCACCACAGCCACGGTTTCACCCGCATCCAGATCAAAATTAACATCGGTCAGGATATCGATCCGAATCTGGCTGTCGATAAAACTCTTGCTCAGCCCTCTGACACGAATCAGCTGGTTCGATGAATTTTTATCGATGAGATTATCGGATTTTTGCCGGAACTCACCCATAACGGATCGCCTCAACCGGGTTCAGCCTGGACGCCTTGTGGGCCGGATATAAGGTGGCGATATAACAGATGGCCACCGCGGCACAGGAAATCAAGAATACATCCAGAAATTCCAGCTGCACGGGAAGCGTCGTCAGATAATACACATCGCCGGGAAGCTCGATAAACTTATAGTGTTTGAGCAATACGCACAGGACAACCCCCAGAACCACGCCCAGAGCGGTTCCGATGCAGCCGATGATCGTTCCCTTGAACACGAAAATGCGTTTAATACTCCGATCTGTCGCCCCCATTGCCTTCAGAATCGCTATATCCCTTGTTTTTTCCATGACCATCATGATCAGGGTACTGGCAATATTAAACGCAGCCACCAGAACGATCAGGGCCAGAATAATGAACATAACTGTTTTTTCCAGCTTCAGGGCTGAAAAAAGATTATGATTCATCTGCATCCAGTCTTTTGCCCAATACGGATATCCGAGTTTCTTGACAATGCCCTCAGAGATATGGCCGGCTTTATAAATATCTTTTACCCGCATCTCGATTCCGGTGACAGAACCCGGCATCCTGAGCATCTTCTGTGCATCGGATAAATTCACATAGGCCAGCGTGTTGTCGTATTCATACATGCCGGATTCAAACAGGCCGACCACTTCAAACCGTCTCATTGCCGGCAGATGACCCACAGGAGATATCATCCCCTGGGGGAGCAGCAGAAAAATTGTATCCCCGACGAGCGCTCCCAGATTCGCGGACAACTCCTTACCCAGAATAATGGGGGAAATATGAATCTTTTTATCAGCCGTCTGATTTTGTTCAGCCATCGAGGCCATTTTTTCAAGGACGGATCGGTCCAGATTTTTTATCACCCGATCCGCCGATGCCGGATCGATCCCTCTGAGAACCGCGCCGGATATGCCATAAGACGATCGAATCATAATCTGTGAATAAATAAACGGGGTCACCGCTTCGACGCCCGGAGTGTTCTCCACCTGCCGGAGGATGTCGGAATAATCGAGAAATGATCCGCCGTGGCGCATGATAACCGCATGCGATTCCACACCGAGGATTCTTGTTTTCATATCGGATTCAAAACCGGACATCACAGAAATAACGACGATCAGGGCCATCACCCCAACCGTCACCCCTGCGATGGAAAGGATGGTAATCAGTGAAATGAACGTCTGTTTCTGTTTGGCTCTGAGATAGCGGTTTCCTATAAAAAATTCAAATGACATCAGACGGATATTTATACCTCATCTATGGTGTATTCGTATTTCGTGAAGTTACCCAAAACAGATGCTCTAAAAACAGGGATGCGGCAAGGCCCGCTGCACCCCCGTATTATTTATTCCGTAGCCGGTCTCATGTGCGGGAACAAGATCACCTCTCTGATGGAAGCGGCATCGGTCAGAAGCATCACCAGGCGGTCAATTCCAATGCCCTCGCCCGCAGTAGGCGGCATGCCGTATTCCAGCGCCTCGATGTAGTCGCTGTCCATATAATGGGCCTCATCATCGCCGGCTTCTCTGTCGGCTACCTGCTGCAGGAAACGGCCTTTCTGGTCTTCAGGATCGTTTAATTCCGAAAAGCCGTTGGCAATCTCACGGCCAGCTATAAAAAGTTCAAACCGATCCGTCAACTCCGGTTCCGTATCGCTTCGCCTGGAAAGGGGTGAAACCTCCACCGGATACCCGGTAATAAAGGTCGGCTGAATCAGTTTCGGTTCAACCAGAGCGTCAAAGAGCTTGGTGATTATTTTTCCGATCCGACCCGTTTTGGTAATTGTAATGCCTTTGGACAAAGCAAATTCAATCAGTCCTTCTTTGTTGCCGAACAGTGCCGGATCCATTCCTCCGATCTGCTCCAGAGCGCTCAGCAGGGGAATCCTCTGCCATTTGCCTCCCAGCCGGATTGTATCCCCCTGGTAGGCAAGGGTTTCCGAACCGGTCACTTCCAGGGCAACCTGTCTGAACATCTCCTCGGTCAGATCCATCAAACCATTATAGGTTTCATAGGCCTGATAAAATTCCAGCATGGTAAACTCCGGATTATGCCGGGTGGAAATACCCTCATTTCTGAAATTCCGGTTGATTTCAAAAACCCTTTCAAAGCCGCCTACCACCAGGCGTTTCAGATACAGTTCCGGAGCGATTCTCAAAAACAGATCCATTCCCAGCGCATTATGATGCGTTTTAAACGGAGTGGCTTCAGCGCCCCCCGGGATGGGCTGCATCATGGGGGTTTCCACTTCAAGAAATTCCCTTTTTACCAGAAAGGCCCGGATCGTCTGAATGGCCGCACTGCGTTTCAAAAAGATATCACGCACCTCCGCATTCATGATCAAATCCACATATCGCTGCCGATACCGCTTTTCCGGATCCTTGAGCCCGTGAAATTTTTCCGGCAGCGGCCGTGTGGATTTGCACAGCAGTCTCAGTCCACTGGCAAGAAGCGTCCATTCTCCGGTCCGGGTTTTAAACAGGGTGCCGGTTAATCCGATAAAATCCCCCACGTCCAGCTGCTTGAATATGTCATAGGCCTCTTCTCCGATTTTATCTTTCCGGATATATGCCTGAAGTTGACCGGTCCGGTCTCTGAATCGAATGAACGAGGCTTTCCCAAAACGATTGACTGCCATCATACGGCCGGCGACCACCGCAACGGTATCATTTTCCGTTACCGATTCCGGAAGCGTTTCAATACGATTTTTAATAATGGCAACCGTGTCCGATGCCACAAAATCATTTGGGAAGGGGTTAATATGCTGTCGTTTCAGATCGCTTATTTTCTCCCGTCGATTTTCAACGAGATCGCTTGATTTTTCCATATTATTCAATACCTGTCTGTCGTTTTTCGTAAAAGTTGTCCGGAGACCCCACCCGGGCCGACAGCCATTGCATCAACAGATTGAATGCTGCCTGCATCTTTTCACGGCCCCGATAAACCCGTGCGGGAATGTTCCGATAATACTCAAATACAAATTGACTGTGCTAACCCATTTAGCCATTGGTGTCAAGGGGTATATGCCAATCGCCACCTGCCTGAAACGGGTGAAACCGTTACCGGTCTTGAGTCCTCAGGCCCCTGTCCCCGGTCAACCGGGCGTATACAAAAACCGGACCGATGCGCTACCCCCAGCCGGATGGCAGAGAGCCCGTCCATCGTTATGTTATCGACCTCAGGGGCAATCAACCGACAAGAGAGCCCATCTTGAAAATCGGAAGATACATGGCTATCACCAGGCCCCCGATGGTAACCCCCAGAAAAACCAGCATAAACGGCTCAATCATTGCCGTAAGGTTTTCAACTGCCTGGTCCACCTCCTCATCATAAAAATCAGCGATTTTCTGCATCATGATATCAATGGCGCCGGTCGATTCCCCCACAGAAATCATCTGGCAGACCATGGACGGAAAAACCCCGGTTTCGGACAAGGGCTCTGCCATGGACCGCCCCTCGGAAATCCCGGAACGAACCTTATACAGCGAGTTTTCAATGACTTTGTTTCCGGCTGTCCTGGCAACGATATCCAGTGCATCCAGAATTGCAACGCCACTGGAGAGCATGGTGCCCATGGTCCGCGTAAATTTGGCGACTGCGACCTTCCGGAGTAAAACGCCGAATACCGGCAATTTCAAAAACGTCTGATCGGTCACCAACTCCCCCCGGCTGGTTTTCCGAAACCTTTTAAATGCCACACTGAATGCGAACAGCCCCCCGATCATATAAAGGATGTTATTTTTAAAAAAATTACTGATGCCGATAACGATCTGGGTCGGCACCGGCAGCGCACCCCCCATATCCGCAAACATCTTCGAAAATACAGGCACGACAAACACCATAATGATGGCCACCACTCCGACCGCGATCACCAGTGTCACCGTCGGGTAAATCATAGCCCCTTTGACCTGGCTTTTGAGCTTTGCGGCTTTTTCCATATACCCGGCCAGACGTGCCAGGATCGTGTCCAGGATACCGCCTGTCTCACCGGCCGCAATCATGTTGACAAAAAGCGCGTCAAAATGTTTGGGATGTTTTTGAAGCGATTCTGCCAGGGTTTCACCGCCTTCTACCGATTCCTTTATATTTTTGATAACCGATTTGAATGTTTTGTTCTCCTGCTGAGAGTAGAGGATATCCAGGCATTGAATGATGGGCAGCCCGGCGTCCACCATCGTGGAAAACTGCCGGGCGAATATGATGATATCTTTTTCCGTGACCTTGGGCTGAAAAAAAGCCACATTTTCTAAAAGGTCCTTGGGTTTTTTCTTGATTCTGGTGGGAAAAATCTTTTGCCTGTTTAACAAAGCGCGAACCGCTTCTTCGTTCGGCGCTTCCATTTCCCCTTTCTGAACTTCGTTTTTCCTGTTTTTACCTGTCCAGATATAAATCGGCATACTTACCTCCTCCCCGGCACATGCACCATGTAATAACGGCTTCGAAAAAAAACCATATACGTCGCACCCCGAAACCCCGGTCCGCGCGACTACTCCTTGAGCGCATAAAATACGCCTCGGGGCATCTGTTCTGTAGAAATCATCCTGTTGTGAATCATATCATCCAGATGCCGTTGAACTTCCGGAACAGAAATTCCCAGCACATTACCCATATCTTCAGCCGTACAGGGCCGACGGCTGATCGTTGTCAGGATGCGGCTGCAGATGTCCTGAACGCATGCCGTTGGCCTCCGATCGACGGGCCCCGAACCAATGATTTCCGTGCCGCCTAAATAGTCCGCGATGGCTGCCAGTGTTTCCGCCCCGACGGGCTCAACCCATTTTTCGGTACCCGGCCGATCCAGAGAATTGAGCTGAATACGATCCGGATGGATGCGTCTGAGGGCCGCTTTGATGTGATCGAATTCTGTTTCGGAATCATTGATGCCGGGTACAATAAATATTTCAATCCAATACTGATTGACAAATTCCGCTCTGAATTGAACAAGGCCCCCGATAATGGCTGAAAGTTCAAGGTCCGGATGCGGTCTGTTAAGCAGGCGGAATGCCTGCTCGGAGGCGGCATCCAGTGAAGCAATCACCAGATCGGCCTCCAGGATTCTTCGCCGGACCCGGGGTTGATAAAACAATGTGCCATTTGTCAGAACCGCAACCTTATACTGAGGATAACGCGTTTTCAAAAAATGGATGATATCTCCGATATCGCTGTAAAGTGTCGGCTCACCTGATCCGGAAAAAGTAATAAAATCCAGGTCCGGCTTTCCCGACAGGAACCGGTCCAGCTCTTCTTTTACGGCTTCCGGAGAAACATACTGGTCTGTATGGATGGTCAAATCAGTGGTTTTGCCGCACTCGCAATACACGCAGTCCAACGAGCAGGTTTTATGGCGCATGACGTCCACGCCAAGGGACAATCCCAGCCGCCTTGACGATACGGGGCCAAAGATATGTTTGTAGATCGAACGGTTTGAAGTCTTCATAGGCCAAATCATTTTAATGGGTTACGATAGTTAAGAGGTGGTATCACAATCTGTTTTCAACAACAACCTGTTTGCCGGAATATATTTTCCGGCGGCCGGCAACAGACAGACGCCATTGTTTTCACCTCACTGAACATGTTAAACTTCAACTTGCCAAAGCAGCTGATATGTGCATATGCTCTACCGGATGCAGTGAGTACCGGTCAGTATTTAAACTGGCGGTACGCTGCCGGTTAAGATCGTTGGATGATACCCGAAAATTTCTTTAAAAGCCAGTCCCTTACTCATATTTTTGTTATACTGCCGTTGTCAGCGACGCCGGCGTGCCAGCTCTGTTATCAGTGCTGCATGACAGATCCGGATCGCAGATACCGTTTTTCCTAATCCCTCGAGGATACTGCTCACGGATTGATCAGGCCCATTATGTCAACAGGGAAAACCCGTCAAAAACAAAAGGCGGTCACTGTTATTACGACCCATTTGAATGCGGATTATGACGCGCTGGCCTCCCTGCTGGCAGCCCAGAAGCTCTATCCGGATGCAATCGTCGTATTTCCTGGCACCCAGGAGCGAAACCTCAGAAATTTTTTTGTCGACTCCATGGCCTATCTGTTTAATCTGGCGGCCCTGAATGAAGTTGACATTGAAAATATCGACACACTGGTTCTGGTCGATACCCGACAACCCTCACGAATCGGAAAATTTTCCGAACTTCTCGATAAAGAAAACCTGAACATTCACATCTATGACCATCACCCCGAAATGCCCAATGACATCCGGGGGTCACAGGAGGTGATTTGCCAGACCGGCGCCACCGTTACCATTCTGACGGAAATTCTTACCGATAAAGGAATTCATATTACCTCTGAGGAAGCAACGCTGATGTGCCTCGGCATCTACGAAGATACCGGGTCATTTACCTTTGCATCAACCACCGAACGCGACTTTACGGCCGCCGCCACCCTGCTGTCAAAAGGGGCAAATCTAAATGTCGTGGCCAATCTGATTTCCAGAGAGCTGAGTCCGTCACAGGTCAGGGTTTTAAACGACATGATACAGGCGTCGAGCCGTTACAATATCAACGGGCTGGATATTGTTGTCAGTACCATAAAAACAGATACGTATATCCCGGATTTTGCATTTCTGGTCCACAAAATGGTCAAAATGCAGGATATCAGCGCCGTGTTCGCCGCTGCCCAGATGGGGAACAAAATCTATCTCGTGGCCAGAAGCAAAATGCCGCAGGTGGATGTCGGAGAAATTCTCAGGCAGCTCGGGGGCGGAGGCCATGCCTTTGCCGCCTCTGCGGCCATCCGGGAAAAGACGATGGCACAGGTTGAAAACCAGCTGCTGGAAATCCTGAATCAGACCATACAGGCCCGCCGCCACGCCAAAGACATCATGTCCTTCCCGCCCATTACTGCCGATGCCGGTATTTCATGCAAAGAGGCCGCCAATCTGCTGACCCGGTATAACATCAACGCACTGCTGGTCACCGAGCATACTGATGAAAAAGAAATCCTGTCCGGATTCATATCCCGGCAGGTGATTGAAAAGGCGCTGTATCATCAACTTGAACAGGTTCCGGTCAGAGAATACATGTCAACGGAAATGGCGGTAGCAGGTCCCGATTCCGATATTTTCGAAATTCAGGAAAAAATCATCACCAACAAACAACGCATCCTGCCGATTATGGAAGGCGAGCTTGTTGTCGGGGTAGTCACCCGCACGGATCTTCTCAACATTCTGATTCAGCAGTCCCGGGATCTGGCCGGAAACACGTCCGATTCTCCGGAAGAATCGCTTCAGGCCCGTACCCGTCGCATATCAAAATTTATGAAGGAACGGCTGTCCGATCACATCGTTGAACGGCTCAGATCAATCGGAGAAGTCGCCGACCAGCTGGGATACGGCGTGTATGTTGTGGGTGGTTTTGTCCGGGATCTTTTCCTTTACCGGCCGAATGAAGACATCGATATTGTCATCGAAGGAAACGGCATCGCGTTTGCCCGGACCTATGCCAGAATGAAGGGGGCACGAATCCACTCGCATGAAAAATTCGGAACCGCGGTGATCACATTACCGGACGGCTCTAAGATTGACGTGGCATCGGCCAGAATGGAATATTACCAATTCCCCGCGGCACTGCCGACCGTAGAAATGAGCTCCATCAAACTGGACCTTTTCCGCAGGGATTTTACCATCAACACCCTGTCGATTCAGCTCAATCCTGAAAAATTCGGAACCCTGATCGATTTTTTCGCGGCGCAGAAGGATATCAAGGAAAAAACCATCCGGGTCCTTCACAATTTAAGCTTTGTGGAAGATCCCACCCGTGTATTCAGGGCCATACGGTTTGAACAGCGCTTCGGCTTTACGATCGGAAAACTGACCGCCGGCTTGATCAAAAACGCCGTTAAAATGGATTTTTTCAAACGCCTGAGCGGCAAGCGGGTATTTACCGAACTGCGGCTGATTCTGGAGGAAGAAAACCCGACATCCTCCATGATCAAACTCGATGACTATGATCTGCTCAAAACCATTCATCCGTCCATCAAATTAACGGATGAACTGATTTCGCTGTTTGATTCCGTTAAAAAAGTGGTGGCCTGGTTTGATTTGCTTTTTTTAAATGAATCCTATATGAGATGGATCGTTTTCTTTCTGGCCCTGCTCCATCAATCAAACAAACAGACATCGGTTGAAATCTGTCAGCGGCTTGAAATCTCGCACCGTTACCGGAAAATTTTCTTCAGAGAACGGTTCAAAGCGCTTCGGCTTCTTTCATGCATGGAGCAACATGAATCCCTGACAAACAGCCTGGTTTATCATACACTTTCCGGATTCAGGACCGAGTTGAATTTATACATCATGGCCAGAACCGATCACGAAGACATCAAAAAATTTATTTCCAATTATTTTACCCACCTGCGCTACATGAAACCAACCGTCAGCGGGGGGGATTTAAAACAGTTGGGACTGGAACCCGGACCGGTATACAAGGACATCCTCCAGGCAGTGCTGGATGCCAGGTTAAACGGTCTGATTTCATCACGAGAAGAAGAACTCGAGTTTGTCCGACACTATGTTTCAAAACATTGATTTAGGTCAGATTATTATCACGCTTACCCCGCTGCTGATCGGCGTCACGGTCCATGAACTGGCCCACGGCTGGGTGGCCTGGAAAATGGGAGATCCCACCGCGAAAGCTGCGGGAAGGCTTTCGTTAAATCCCCTCCGCCATCTGGATCTGTTCGGATCGTTGATCCTGCCGCTGGTTCTCAAACTGTCCGGATCTCCGATTCTGTTTGGCTATGCCAAACCGGTTCCGGTCAATTTTGCAAACCTTCGACCGTATCGGAAAGGCATCCTGTGGGTATCGGCTGCCGGGGTCATCGCAAACCTGATCCTTGCCGTCATCTCCGCGCTGGGGTTTAAACTCTGTCTGATGCTTGCGCCATTATGGTATGATTCATTTTTCAGGCCCATGATGATGGCTATCCTGGCAATGATCGGCTACAGTGTCGTAATCAACTGCGTGCTTGCCGTATTTAACCTGATCCCGATTCCCCCGCTGGACGGAAGCCGGATCGTCTCGCTGTTGATTCCGCCGTCTTTTCAGTTGTATTATTACCGGCTTGAGCGGTTCGGTATCATTATCGTAATTGGTCTGATGATGACAGGCGTACTGTCTCACATAATATCCGTGCCGCTGAATCCGCTGCTGACGTTACTGCTCGGCGATGACGGCATCCGGCTTATGTTTGGAACTACAGGAGTATTGAAATGAACAAAAAAAAACGTATTTTAAGCGGAATGAGGCCGACCGGTCCTCTTCATCTGGGAAATCTGCATGGCGCCCTGCTCAACTGGGTCGGAATGCAGGATGACTATGAGTGTTTTTTCTTTATCGCCGACTGGCATGCCCTGACCAGCGATTATGAACATACGGATCAGATCCGGAACTATGTCCACCAGATGATGATTGACTGGCTCAGTGCGGGGCTGTCCCCCGAAAAATGCACCCTGTTCGTCCAGTCGGATATCATGGAGCATGCGGAACTGTTCCTGCTGCTGTCGATGATCACCCCGGTCCCCTGGCTGGAGCGCAATCCCACCTATAAGGATCAGATCGTACAGCTGAGCAGCAAGGACCTTTCCACCTTCGGTTTTCTGGGCTACCCGCTTCTGCAGGCGGCCGATATCATCATGTACAAGGCGGACGGCGTACCGGTCGGGATGGATCAGATTCCGCATGTTGAAATTACCCGGGAAATTGCCAGACGGTTCAACTTTCTGTATGGCAATGTGTTTCCGGAACCGGAAACGATTTTAACCCAAACCCCGAAACTGCTCGGCACGGACAACCGGAAGATGAGCAAAAGCTATGATAACGCGATTTACATGTCCGGAACCGAAAAAGAAACGGCAGCAGCCGCAGCGACGATGATCACAGACCCCCAGCGGATCAAACGAAGCGATCCGGGAGACCCCGACATCTGTAATGTGTTCAGCTTTCACAACATTTACAGCGACCGGGAAATGATCGATCAGATCAACACCGAATGCCGGGCAGGACAGATCGGATGCGTACAGTGCAAGCGGATGATGGCCAAAAATCTTAACCGCTTTCTGGAACCGATTCGCGAAAAAAGGGCGTATTATGAACAGCACCCGGATCTGGTAAAGGACATCATGACCGCAGGCGCCAAAAAAGCAAAGCCGGTAGCCATACAGACAATGGAAGATGTCCGGCGGGCCATGAAAATATAGGCCTTGATCATCGTTTCGGCCACGTTGTTACGAGGTCCGTCCCTCCCATTCCCGGCATCTTTTCCCCGGATCGTGCAATGTCGTACGCCGGGAACGAGAGGGACTCCGCAGCTACGTATTCGAAAATACGGCCGAAGTTATGATCAAGCCTAAAATACAATTCTTTGACTGCGACACATATGCCAAATGAGTCCAATAAAGATGAATTCTATAAAGTAAAACTGGATCATATATTTGAAGGTCCGATGGACCTGCTGATCTATCTGATCAAAAAAAACGAGGTGGACATCTATGACATTCCGGTTGCCCTGATTACCGATCAGTACCTGGCGTACCTGGAATGGATGCAATCCATGAATATTGACTTCGCGGGGGATTTTCTCGTCATGGCCGCCACCCTGGGCCATATCAAGTCCCGAATGCTTCTGCCGGTCCACGACGACCAGGACGATGAAGAAGACCCCCGCCTGGAGGTTACCCGGCCCCTGCTCGAATACCTGCAGATGAAGTCAGCGGCTGAAATGCTGCTTGAGCGCAATCTGCTGGGCAAAGACACGTTTACCCGACCAGCCGCCCCTGACGACGATGCGCGCATTCCCGTCCGGGACGATACGATTCACATCGGTCTGTTCGAACTGATCGACGCGTTTCAGAACATACTCAAATCCATATCCCCCGAACACCGGATCGATATGACAACCGACGGGATCAGCGTAAAGGAGAAAATTTCCGAACTCGTGGATATTCTTGAAGCACACGGTGACGTTACATTCGATCAGCTGTTTGCTGCCGGCTCCGACAGGCAGACGGTGATTACGACCTTTCTGGCGGTGCTTGAAATGGCCAGATTAAATCTGATCCGGATATTTCAACATGTCCCATCCGGAATTATTCGAATTTTTTACACATGATGACGGATCTGAAACATATCATCGAAGCGTTGCTGTTTGTGGCGGACAGTCCCCTGAGCATCTCCCGCTTAAAACAGATCGTCACGCTGGCGGAAGCAGACGATATCCAAAACGCCCTTGACGCGCTTTGCGGAGAGTATGACACCCGTAAGGGCGGATTTCATCTGTGCCAGGTCGCCGGCGGATACCAGCTCCGCACCCGGCCCGAATACGCCAAATGGATCGCCGGGTTGATACAGCCCCATGCCCCGCGGTTGAGCAAGCCGGCACTGGAGACCCTGTCCATCATCGCCTACAGGCAACCGGTCATCCGCAGCGATATCGAATTTATCCGGGGGGTGGATTGCGGCAGCATTCTTCGCATGCTGCTGGAAAAAAACCTGATCCGGATCCTCGGCCGAAAGGACATCCCGGGACGGCCCCTGATTTACGCGACCACCAAAAAATTTCTCGAAGTCTTTGACCTGAAGGATTTAAAGGATCTGCCCACCCCCGAAGAAATCGAGGAAATGAGCGCAGGCCCTGCGGATCAGCCCGCGGCAGAAAACCTTCCGCCCGCTTCTCCCGATACGGAGGCCGCAGCCGACATCAATAATTTTCTTGACTAACGCCGGCGCTCTTTATATACAGATAGGACGCTCACGACGGAAAGCGAACAAAATTACCTTGTCCCCCTTTCCACGGAGCGTGACCCCACACAGCAGGCGGTTAACTCAGTGGTAGAGTGTTACCTTCACACGGTAGAAGTCGCTGGTTCAAATCCAGTACCGCCTACCAGAACACACAAGGAGTTGCGGAAGAACCCGTAACTCCTTTTTATTTTGTGCTACTGGTCTGCTGCCATACCAAAAAAATCTCACGCACGCGCAAAGGCGCAAAAAAAAGCTGTTGACTGATCAATAGTTGTCATAACGGGAAAAAATGTTTACACCGCCCGCTTCGCTTGAGGCGCAGAGAGCGCAGAGAGCGCAGAGGAAAGAATATTTGATCTCTGCGTTCTCTGCGTCTCGAGTGAGCGGAGCGAACGGGCGGTAATCCAAAAGAATAAGCAAAAAAAAGGGGTCACAAATTTTCAAATTGAGTAAGACGCCTGCTTTATCGCCATTCTTAAAAAAATGAATAACTATCAAAAAATTCTATAGAGCAATATATAACTTGAACAATTATTCCTACTCAGATAAACAAATGGTTGGTACTTCTCCCGGATATTCGAAACATGCGCTGAAACTCATTCTCTACTGAAAAGACATCAAGGCATAAACGCTTTTGCCGACATGATTCAGAATTCTGATACAGAAAACAGATCCATACGCCTCAATCCGGTAGTTCCCATCCATAAATTCGGTTTTTCAAAATCGGATATGGCGTTCTCAATGATGCAGATATAGATATCGAAATATGATATCTATATTTTTAGAAATTGCTCTAAAATTGTTTTCTAATAAACTGATTTTAAATGGGTTTTTAAATTTTTATAGCAAATTTAATTATCGGATTAGGTGTCGTTTTTTGATACATTTGCCGATTTTTTTAGGACATCTAAAACAAAGTTATATTTTGAAAGGAGAATCTTTATATGAACAGGATTCCTATTTATATAACTTTTCTGTGTTTTTTCGCCTTGGTTATTCCTAACGCCGTTTATTCATCGGAATGGTACGAAGGAGGAACCCTACACCAAGCCACGGTCAAAACATGGAAACAATCGTCCTATAGCAATAGGCTTGCAACAGCAGGTGATTGGTTTGTGTCCATAACAAAATCGCATAACCAAAGTCTTAAAAGAAAGATGGATAGTCTTTCTGCAACCCAATATCTTTCTGCGCTAAAACAGTTTGCAGTTCAGCTTGAAAAATGCGTCTCAGATACTGCATCTCTTAGTTCTGAAGGCCGTGTGGTTTCCAACCCGAATGACAAAATAGCTAAAATTGCATCAATTTGTTACATATCAATGTATGGTGTTAAGTAAATTATCGAATTGATCTTAAAGAAAATATAACATGTCACTTCAGCGGACGCAAAAAGCCGCGCCGCTGAGTTCGGCGTTAGCTTCAGGGAAAAGGGATGGATATGAACAAATGGTTGGATTGGCTGAAATTGCCAACTAAAACTTTATTTTGTCTCTGTATCGTTTTTGCGGTGATGATATTTTCCAATGATTCTGTCTTGGAGAGATTCGGTCTTAAAGTTATAACCACAGAATACAGAGCATATTTGGGAGTCGGTTTTCTTGTAACTTTTTCATTGGTAATAGTGAATATAGTTGCTTCCATTTGGAAGTTTATTTACCCATGGATAGTTCAATCATACAATATCAGAATAGGAAAAAAACGTCTGCAGCAACTTACGCCCAATGAGAAGCAGATCCTTAAGTACTACATACAAAATCAAACACGTAGCCAAATGCTCCCGATTCAAGACGGTACTGTGAATGCACTTCAAAAGGAGAAAATTATTATTCGTGGGAGTTCTCTTGGATCAATACATGGGTTTGATTACATAATGCAACCATGGGCATGGGAATATTTGAATAAAAAACACGAATTGTTAAGTTGATACATCTACAAAAAAGCTTGAACAGACTATAATTAATGCAATTGAACAGCCTGAATTATTGTGTAAACAAGGGGACGGGCATGAATAAATGCATTTCTATGAGATTGAAAGAATAATATAAGCTAATTATGCCACGCAAAGCCCGCATAGATGCCCCCGGGGCACTACATCATATTATTTGCCGTGGAATAATAGAGCGGCGAAAAATATTTGATAATGATGCCGATCGGGATAATTTTATGGAACGTCTTGGGACTATTTCCCTCATGGAATCGGGCCAAGCTAACCGAATAAAAATATAGAGATAAGGGTAACTATTCAGCGTGCTTGAAAATTAGTATACTTCCATCTACATGACAAAATCTGGCAACTTGCCGTTAAACAACAGTTCCAGTGCACGGCTTGACTTAATTCCCTGTTTCCGACAAGTAGACAA
>JAQWFD010000009.1:45499-93674 GCA_028704555.1 Desulfobacterales bacterium | reverse complement strand
CGAACACGGAAGTTAAGCTCTTCAGCGCCGATGGTACTGCTCGGGCAGCTGAGTGGGAGAGTAGGTCGCCGCCGAAAAATCTTTATATCAAACCCGGTGGGCTTAACTGACCACCGGGTTTTTTTATTAATATTTTATTAATATATGATGAACTCGTAAAAAGTATCCACATCCGTCATTCCCGCGGTGTTTTTGTTTTATGACTTTTTACAAGGCCATCATATTTGTTTTGTTTGAAAAAAATTTCTTCCGGATTTCAGAATCCACAGGTGCTTCCGGTCAAATGGGATTGCAGACAAAATAATCAATCACACCGATGGTGTTATCTCATCTGTATCGGGGACGGGAAGGGCGCTTACTGCGTCTGTCAATTGACTGAACAACTGGAGGAGCTTCTAAGCGGGGGACTATCGTGGAGACAGGATTATTAAAACGGTCAGGTTCATCGGCCCGTTGCCCCTCCTGCATCCGGATAAATCAACGGACAATTAACATCCCTCATTAATTGTATCTCTTAATCTTCCGGAACATTTAAATGTTACTACAGTTTTTTCTTTGAGCATAAGATCATCTCCGGTAGCCGGATTTCGTCCACGGCGTTTGCGTTTACTTTTTATGCAGAATTTTCCAAATCCGGAAATAAGGATATCCTCCCCTTGTTGAAGTGTCCGCTTAATAATTTCGAGTAACGATTCAATTATATCCACCGATTTTTTTTGGGTGAATCCCATTTCATGTACTTGAGCAACTATTTCATTCTTCGTTAATGTCATGATACCTCCTGATTACAACTCGATGGACAACTACTTGTCCATCCACAGTCTGTCTTTTCCATGTGTGTCAGTCGTAGATTTTAATCTTCTAAATACGCCATGTATTTTTGTGGTTAAAATTTTTTTTTAAGTTTAAACAGCCATGCTGCCTTTTTGGACAGACACTAACTGACATAATGTGATAATTTTTAAGGCGCAGCTGTTTAAAACCCTGTTTGATCCAGTCAAGCCGGAAACAGAATGATTTTCACGCAATGCGCCAAAAAAAATGTGTTTAAAAACGTTGCGTTTTGCGCCGGGTTTGGAGCGGGCAATTTTATTGCGGCAGAATACGATACGTATTTGTAACCTCACGTTATAATCTATATGATCATGGGATCAGAAGTTATGAGAGGGCACTGCCTATTCGTCACTTCCTTTGTTGCCCGCAGCATCTGATGTCTCAATTTTTTTTAAAATAGCATCCACCTGATCCATGATGTCTTCAATTTCGCCTTTCAATTTTGATTCGAGTTCTTCATCCATATAAAAAATCTCCATATGCGGGTTGATGTGGATACGGCTTAAGATGGATAGCTGCCGTATTCATAGATATGATCGAAACAGTATTCAAAATATTCCTCAGTCTCATCCGTGGATTTTTCATTTGCTTCGGGTTCGTTTTTTTTCAGGTTTTTAATATGGTTCAGCCATAATTGCTTTGAATGGGAATATAATGCGGTTTTAAGGGGCGGCCATTGAGCTGCAAGTTGGCTGTTTTGTTGAATAAAATTTTCGGTAGCCTGAATAACGGTTTTTACGCTCAGAATATATTCCGTATCGTCAGGATTGTTTCCGGTGATTGATTCAAAGAGACCGGATATGATGGATTTTACAACCGCTTCAACTGTATGGATGGTATCCATGAAAGCACCACTGATGGTTACAGGTTGAGCTTGCGCTCTTCGTGAAACTGGGGCTTGCAGCATAACTGCGGCCATAACGTCGTGAGAACCGTCCCGGCCGTTTCCGGCTTCTCCAGCACGATACGGGGGGACCGGCCGGGACTTCGAAACTACACCTAAAAGAAATATGGCCGCAATTATGATCAAGCCCTGAAACTGTTTTGTATTTTTAATTAAATCAGGTGTACCCAAAGGACACCTGATTTAAATTCGATACTAATATACAGTCAGACGCCTTATGTCAAGTTGCATGGCGGTGATAATCAGAAAATCCCTGCTTTACCATCCCGAACCGTGTTCAATAAATCAAAAAACAGCATTGATGTTTCATGCTGTTTTTTGATAATGTTTCAATTTATAGTATTTTGATCTGTATGACGGCGTTATTCAATGTCAGATAAATGCGAAATCCTCAAAATATCCTTTACGGGATGAGTGTTCCATTTCATCATCCTATAAAATGATTGTGCCCGATTGAAAAAAATAAGGATTTTTCAGAATATCAGATACTGAAAAATCCTTATGTCTTTTGAACCATTTAAAGTGAAGCCGGCGAGCGGATTTGAACCGCTGACCTGCTGATTACGAATCAGCTGCTCTACCAACTGAGCTACGCCGGCCTGACAATGCGAGATAAATACTTTGTTTAAAAACCAAAATCAAGATAAAAATTTAACTCAGCGTCTGATATCCGAAGCCGCTCACAATAAATGTCCGATTGAATGCAGCGGACTATCAGGCTCTGAACGATCGTATCTGGTGTCTAAAATATATCAGCAGCTCAAAGGCCCGGTTACGGTTGTATTATCCTCGGTAGAGGAATGTGAAATCGTTGCCACTGATTTGAAATATTTTTTGCCATCCGACTGCCCGATCATTCATTTTCCCGTATATAATGTGATGCCGTTCACGTTCATGCCTTACCATAATGAAACGGCCGCATCGAGAATCCGAAGTTTGTACCAGATGGTAGCGTGGGAAAAAGCGCCGGTAATCGTTACGACGGTTAATGCCCTTTTGCAGAAATTGATTCCCAGAGAGGCGCTCAGCCGTTACGCCGAGTTGATCATGGTCGATGAAGAACTGGATAGAGACTGTTTTATTGAAAAACTCATTTCCGGTGGCTATGTGAGATCCATGATCGTCGAAGAATCCGGTGATTTTTGCGTCCGGGGAGGGATACTGGATATTTTATCTCCGCTGTATCCCGATCCGCTGAGGATTGAATTTTTGGGTGATACCGTAGAGTCGATTCGGTTTTTTTCAGCCGAAAATCAAAGAACCAAACAACAGGTGCAGGAAGCGGTCATATTGCCGGCCAGAGAAGCCATTCTGGAGAAAGCAGATATGGCCCGGATCCTGAGTCGGATCAGAGCGCAGGCCGCTGAACAGGAGCTGCCGATAACCAGTCTCCGGAACATTGTGGATCGGATCAGGGCAGAGGGAATCTTCCCCGGAATTGAAAGCCTGATTTCATTGATATATCAGGGACTGGATACTTTGTTTGATTATATCCCGGAGCAATGTCAGATGATATTGATCGAGCCGGACAAACTGGAAAAAACAGCGAGGGCGTTCAGGGAAACCATAGAAAAAAATATTATTTCCGTAAAAGAAAAAAAAGACCGGATTTGTATTGATCCGGATGAGTTGTATCTGGATTGGAATGAGGTCAGCCGGTGCCTGTCACGGTACAATCCCATCGCGTTCACTGCCCTTCCACTGGTCAGCGGGGAGCGTACGCGCAGGCCTGAATGCCTGCAGGTTCCTTTTTCTGTCAGCGACAACAGCCTGTTGACAACGGAATTGACGATTCACAAAGAAAAGGAAAACCTTTTTTTACCTCTGGCGGCCCAAATCAGGAATCAGCAGCATTCCGGGTGGCACACGCTGCTGGTTTGCAACAGCCGTACCCAGGCAGAACGGATGAAATCGCTTATCATGCCCTATGGTATCGAACCGGATCTGATCGATGGATTTCAAAGGCCAGCGCACAGTAAAAGCTCGGTATCCATAAGCCTTGGCGTGATATCTACCGGATTTGTATGGCCGGATGAAGCATTGGCCATTATTACGGAAGATGAAATATTCGGCGTCAGACATCGAAGAAGAAGGCCGTCCCGAAGAAAGATTCAGACGGAGCTGTTGTCATTCAATGAGCTTAAAACAGATGACCTTGTCGTTCATACGGAACATGGAATCGGACGCTATAAAGGCCTGGTTAAACTTGCACTGAACGGCACCGCAAATGATTTTCTCCTGCTTGTCTATAAAGACGATGATAAGCTGTACCTGCCGGTCGATCATATGAATATGGTGCAAAAATACATGGGAGTTGAGGGCATTGAGCCACTGCTGGATAAAATGGGGGGCAAATCCTGGGACCGTGTGAAACAGAAGGTCAAAAAGTCAGTTGAAAAGATAGCCGGTGAGCTGCTTAAACTCTATGCCGCCCGAAAGGTCAAGCAGGGGCATTCGTTTTCGAAGATGGACAGTTATTTCAGGGAATTTGAAGCCGGTTTTCCATATGAGGAAACCGATGACCAGCTCAAAGCCATCGACGATGTTCTGCGTGATATGGAATCGCCCAATTCCATGGACCGGCTGATTTGTGGTGATGTGGGATACGGGAAAACAGAAGTCGCTCTGCGGGCATCGTTTATGGCGGTAAACGGTGGCAAACAGGTTGCGGTGCTGGTTCCCACGACCGTGCTCGCCGAACAGCATTTTTCCACATTTCAGGAACGATATAAACATTATCCGGTAACGGTTGAGTGCCTGAGCAGATTCCGAACGCCTGAGCAGCAGCGCCGGATAATAGAAAATCTTAAAACCGGTAAGACGGATGTAATTATCGGTACTCACCGGTTGTTGCAGAAAGGCATTGAATTTAAAGATCTCGGACTCCTGGTGATTGACGAGGAACAGCGGTTTGGGGTCCGACATAAAGAAAAACTGAAACAGATCAGACACACCGTGGATGTTCTGGCTTTATCGGCAACGCCCATTCCGCGAACCCTTCACATGTCGTTGATGGGGGTGCGGGATATCAGTATTATTTCGACTCCGCCGGAACAGCGACAGTCGATTATTACGTATATTTCCGAATTTGATGATGCCCTGATCAAAGAGGCCGTTGGCAAAGAATTGAAGCGAAACGGGCAGATGTTTTTTGTCCATAATAATATCAATACCATCGGATCAATGGCTGATTATGTGCAGCAGCTGGTACCGGAGCTCCGGATCGGAGTGGCTCACGGTCGACTGGATGAGAAAGAACTGGAGCAGGTAATGTTGCAGTTTGTGCACAAGGAGATTGATATGCTGCTGTGTACGACCATCATTGAATCCGGTCTGGATATTCCGTCTGCCAATACCATCATCGTTAACAGGGCGGACCGTTTCGGGCTGGCACAGATGTATCAGTTGCGCGGGCGGGTGGGGCGTTCGGATGAGCAGGCCTATGCGTATCTGTTCGTTCCCAGGGATACTGCACTGACCCGGGATGCGCAGAAGCGGTTGAAAGTCCTGATTGAACACAGTGATTTAGGCTCCGGATTTCAGATCGCCATGAACGATATGCGGATACGCGGCGGGGGTACGATTCTGGGCTCCTCCCAGTCGGGACGTATTGCCGCTGTCGGCTATGACATGTTTCTTAAACTGATGGAAGAGGCCGTATCCGAATTGAAAGGGGAACCGGTTCAGGAGGAGTTGGAGCCTGAAATAAATCTGACAATATCGGGTTTTTTCCCGGAAACGTATATGTCAGATATTGACCAACGTCTGTCAAACTATCGCCGTCTGGCAAGGATGAGAGACCTGAAGGAAATTTCGGATTTCAGGGAGGAGATAAAAGACCGGTTTGGCGAATTGCCGGAGGAGGCAGATAATTTGCTTTTGAAAATTATGCTGAAGGTATTATGTATCAAAGCAGGGGTCCGGCGGCTTGATATGAACGGAAATTTGCTTTCCCTCTCTTTTTCCGATATCCATCAGAAAAATCCGTTTGGCATTATTGATATGCTGGGAACCGATCAACGGCGGTATGAATTTACCCCTGATTATGTATTGAAAGCCCGGCTGTTTAAACGAACGCCGTTGGGGCAACTGGCGGAGGTCAAAAACATCTTGAAAGAAATCATGCAACGTGTTAACGCCTGAAGACTTTAACTCGTTAGCTTCAATCTATGTTTTCTACAAGATATCATGCTTGAAATATTAACTTAACCTGTTCGGACTGAGGGGCTCATGCAAATGGCTATGAATAATGTACGGATGGTCTGGCATTGCAAAACGAGCGGTTCAGTCAAAGATGCGCCATGAATGCCAGGGGCCTGGGCCGTTTCAGCCGCTTCAATGCAAATCCGGTTAAGCGGATGAGGATACGTGCGGCGGTATCGGCCCTGTTTTTTTTATTTACCTGCGTTGTTGCCTCAGGCTGTTTCAGCATGGATTCAGATCAGAAATCGTTCTGTTTGATTCGGGTTGGCAGCACCGTTGTGACGGCTGAGGATTTTAAAAAGGCTTTTGAGGCCTCGCTCAGTTCATACCCGGCCGATGTGGTTCACCAGAGACAATATGTAATTGACATCAGGCATCGGGTTTTGAACCAGCTGAGTGAAGAGGCCGTCATCAGAGAGCGGGCCAGTGAACTCGGTATTGATATCAGAGAGGCACAGGTCCGGCAGGCTGCGGACGAGATAAAGAAGGATTATCCGGATGATGAGTTTGAAGACATGCTGCTGACCAGTGCCGTTTCATATAAGGCGTGGAGCCAGAGACTCCGGCGACGGATATTGATTGACAAGGTGATCAAAACAGATTTGGAAGATAAAATTCAAATATCATCTGAAGCCATATCTGCTGATTATCTGCAGTACTGCGAAAGTCAGGGGCTTGAACCGGACGCTGCGTCTGACGAATCGGAAGAAATCCGGGCGAAGATTGCGTTGCGTCTGCGTCGGGAGGAAGCCGAGAAAAGGTATACACGGTGGCTGAATAAGCTTCGAATAAAATATGGAATTGAGGTAAACAAAGCGCTCTGGGAAAAGCTTGTCAATTCATGATATTTTTACCGCTGCAATCAACAACGAATGCCAGCCCCTTTCTTCCCGGCCGCTGCGCGGTTGATCAGCCGATTGATGATTAGTGCCTGTCGAGGCACAGAATAGACAACATTGCGATAAGGAAACGGAAAATATACTATGCAAATGCAATCCAACCTTAGTTTCAATCATTTCAAGATCATTTTTTTCGTGTTCTTGGCAATTTGCCTGTCTGGTAGCGTATCGCTTTCTCGTGTCCAAGGCGCTGAGATAGTGGACCGGATTGTAGCGGAAGTCAATGACGACATTATTACCCTTTCCGAACTCAATGAGATGATGAATCCGTATGTGGCAAGAGCCATGGCCACCGGATATTCCGGTAACCAGAAAGAAATTTTATTTAAGATTCGTCAGGAAATGCTTGCCGGCCTCATCGATAAAAAATTGACTGAACAACAGATCAACCGGTTAAAACTTACGGTAACCGAAAATGAAATCAATGAAACGATCGAGCAGATTAAGAAAACTAATTTTTTTACCGACGAGAATCTGAGACAAAAATTAAAAGCTGAGGGAATGAGCTTCGAAGCGTACAGAAATGGTGTCAAAGAGCAGATTCTTCGTACAAAATTGGTGAACCGTGAAGTTAAATCGAAGATTGTGGTTACCAAAGAGGATGTCAAAGCGTATTATGTGTCTCATCCGGATGAATTCACCGGGGACCAGCGGTATCATCTCAGAAATATCCTGCTGAAAGTCGACCCGGAAGCCAGTGAAGCTGCGAAAAAAGAGATTCGTAATAAAATTGAAGAGGTTCTGGATAAACTGAATAAAAACCAACCGTTTGAATTGATGGCCAAAATTTATTCCGAATCGGCGATGGGCTCTGACGGAGGGGATCTTGGTTTTTTTGATTTTGAAGACTTTTCGCCACGGCTTCAGGACATTTTTAAAGGAATGCAGGCTGGAGAAATTTCACCTGTTGTCGATACGGATCAAGGGTATCAGATCTTTTTCATAGAAGAAATTGTCAAGACACCCGATAAAACCTTCGAAGAAGCCTCGACAGAGATTCAGGACAAAATTTATAAGGAAAAGGTGGATGAAACATTCAACGCGTGGCTGGAAAAACTTCATCAGCAGTCTCATATAAAAATTATAAACTGAGGGCATCGCAGGAAGTTTGAGCGCTGTTCCCGTTTTTTTCCGTATGGATATCCCGTTATGTTGTTATAGCAGATGTTGAGCGATCGAAATAAAATATTGCTGGAAAGCATCCGGAGATTGCTGCGGCGAGGTGCGACCTCCCATCTTAAAAAGATGGTGAATAAAACCCATGCGGCAGATCTGACGGTAGTGTTTCGGTCCTTATCGGTTCCGAACCAGCGCACGCTCTTTCATATGATTGAAGATACGGAGAAAAAGGGCATGCTGTTCAGTGAGATGGACGAGGATGCCTTCATGTGTCTGATCGACGGTATTGAGCTGGACAGCATTGTTCACATCCTTGAACACATGCCTTCGGACGATGTTGCCGATATCATCGGAAGGCTGCCGGATGAAAAATCCGATGCCATCCTCAAGCGAATGGAAAAAGAAGGATCGGAAGAAGTTGAAGACCTGCTCCGCTATGATGACGACACGGCAGGCGGAATTATGGTTCCCGACTTTATCGCCTTTCGGGAAGACATAACGGCAAAAAAAGCCATTGAATCCCTCCAGAAGGAGCATATGAATGCTGAAATGCCGTTTTATCTGTACGTCGTGGATGAATACGGCAAACTGGTCGGTGTCTGCTCATTGCGGCAGCTCGTTGTCGTTCCTTCCGAAACGCCTCTTAAAGAATTTATGTCGGCGGATATCTTTTCAGTTCGAACCGATACGGATCAGGAAGAGGTGGCAAAAATGGTTGCCCGGTATGATATCCTTGCCGTTCCGGTCGTTGATGAAACCAATCGGCTGGTTGGAATAATTACGGTTGACGACGTTATCGATATCATCAGGGAAGAAGCCACGGAAGATATACTGAGAATGGCCGGCGTGGGCGGTGAAGAATTTATTGAAACCAAGTCGGTCTTCAAAAATACAAAAATTCGTTTGCCATGGCTTCTGGCCAGCTGTGCCGGGGGCATCCTGGCGTCCTTTATTATCGGCATTTACCAGGGGAGCCTGGCCCGGATCACCTGCCTGGCGGCCTTTATTCCGGTCATTATGGGGATGGGCGGGAATATAGGCATTCAATCGTCAACAATCGTCGTCAGGGGGCTTGCGACCGGGCGATTGCATGTCAGAGATATCTGGTCCGTCGTGATGAAAGAGCTGCTGATCGGTTTGTTTCTTGGCGTTATTTATGGAATCCTGATCGGTTTTGTGGCTCAGTTCCGCCATCAGGGGTATATTCTGGGTGTATCGGTCGGGCTTGCGGTCTTATGTTCCATGTCGGTTGCGGCATTGGCGGGTTCTCTGGTGCCGATGATTTTTGTCAGATTAAATATTGATCCGGCGGTGGCAACAGGTCCGTTTGTCACAACGGCCATTGATATTATCAGCGTTTTTTTCTATTTCGAAATTGCGACACTGCTCCTTGGTATATGAATCCATGACATCGTTTACCACATCGGCCGTCATACTGCGGCGTATCGAATTCGGCGATTTTGACCTGATCATCTCGTTTTTTACCTTGCATAAAGGTAAGATTTCAGCCATAGCAAAATCAGCAAAAAAAAGCGTTAAACGATTTTCAGGTATTCTGGAACCATTTTCAAATTTACAGGTGGTATGCAGTCCCGGGCGCCGAAATGTACTGCCTGTTCTACAGGAAGCAATTCTGCAGCGGCCGTTTACCAACATTGGTTTTGATATTCTTAAGACGGCATATGCCAGCTACTGGGCCGAAATGGTCCATGAATTCATGGAAGAGGGGTCGCCGCAGGCGTCGGTTTTCGATCTGCTGATTCAGGTTTTTGCCGCACTGGATGCCGGTATAACGCCACCGGAGTTTTTAAGCATATTGTTTCAGCTTCATTTCATGGTCATGGCCGGTTTCAGCCCGAATCTGAGTCAGTGCGGAAACTGTCGGTGCCCGGTCGAATTGTTTAAAACACCCCGGGTTCAGTTTGATCTTAAAAAAGGAAGCATTGTATGTCCCCGATGTTCTTCCGGGCATCTGAATTATGTATCCCTTTCTATAAGCACAATAAAACAGCTGCTGTGGATTGAACATGGAGATTTTAATAAGGCCGGAAGAATCCGGTTAACGCAGCAGGCGATCGGTGAAGGTCAGCAATTGCTGGAATCGTTCGTCAGGTTTCATCTGGGGAAAAAACTGCGCAGCCTCGCATTCCTGCAGCAGATTCGAAAAGCGGTGTGAAACGACCGGGGCAGGCGTTGCCGGATAGTTACCGCCCGCTTCGCTTGAGGCTCAGAGAGCGCAGAGCCTCGAAACAGCGGTTTTAATCTCTGCGATCTCTGTGTCTCAAGCGAAGCGAACGGGCGGTATAAAAAGAAATATTTTTTTAAAAAAACCGGATCATCAAGTTATACAAAATTATAATCATGAATAACGGACTCATGCCAGATACGTTGGATCGGATTTTTAAATCATATACGGTTGAAGCCTCGGCGCCCTGCCGGATAGATATGGGAGGAACGCTCGATATCAGTACGATGTTCTATCCCTTGCGCCGGTTTGATCCATGCACGTTCAATGCGGCCATTAATTTGCGGACCCGGGTCAGGCTTCTTCCTTACCTTTCCAACGTGGTGAAAGTGTCATCCAGGGGGTTTGAAAGTGCCGAATATCCCCTGAAAAAAGCTCCGTTTGATCATCCGCTGGGGTTGATGTTTGCCATTGCCGCTTATTTCGGAGCCGATGGCATCCATATCGATATCGAGTCATCTTCTCCGCCTCGCAGTGCGCTGGGCGGATCATCTGCGGCGGCGGCGGCACTTGTCGCGGCGTTTTTAACTGCCTTTGATAAAGCGTCCGGTCAGACAAGCGCATTCCGGCATCAGACCGCAATGCTGGCTCATTCGATTGAGGCCAGTGTGGCAGGGGTTCCATGCGGCCGTCAAGATCAGCTTGCGGCGGTTTTCGGTGGCGTCAATGCCTGGTACTGGTCCGGGGAAACACCCGGGAACTGCTACAGGAAAAAAACCATATTCCCCCCGGGAGAGTTTGATTATTTAGAGCAGCGGCTGCTGCTGGCGTATTGTGGAATTCCGCATGAATCCAGTCAGATTAATCACCAGTGGATCAGGCAGTTTCTTTCCGGTATGACCCGCGAGCTCTGGGAGGAAATCGTGAAATGTACCCATTTATTTGTGGAATCGCTCTGCCGCAGGGACATACAGACCGCCTGCGAAGCCATGAACCGGGAAATGGCCATCCGAAAGCAGATGACGCCGGATGTGCTGGATGATATCGGCGAAAGGCTTGTGAATTCGGCTGTTCGATTGAACTGCGGCGCCAGAATCACGGGCGCCGGAGGGGGCGGATGTCTGTGGGCGCTTGGGCAGCCGGATGATATCAGCCGGTTGAGGGGCGTATGGGCGGATATGTTAACCAAACGCTCCGATGCCCGTTTGCTGGATGTAACCCTTGATTCAGACGGTCTGACGAGTGCTCTTTTACCGGTAAAAGACCGGTAAATGTGATGAGGTGCGGATTCGTTTTATCTATAAACACCGATATAAGAGGAAAAAGAATGTATTTTCAAGATGTGATACTATCATTGCAGAAATTCTGGGCACAAAAGGGATGTGTATTGGTTCAACCCTATGACATGGAGGTTGGAGCCGGAACCTTTCATCCCGCGACCCTGTTGAAAGCGCTTGGACCCGAGCCGTGGAAGGTTGCCTATGTTCAACCTTCCCGACGGCCGACCGATGGCCGGTACGGTGAAAATCCGAACCGGCTGCAGCATTATTATCAGTTTCAGGTGCTATTGAAACCGTCTCCGATCGATGTGCAGCAACAATATCTTGAAAGTTTGAAAGTGCTGGGGATCGATCCGCTGGATCATGATATCCGTTTTGTCGAGGATGACTGGGAATCACCCACGCTGGGAGCCTCCGGTCTGGGCTGGGAGGTCTGGCTGGATGGAATGGAAATTACACAGTTTACGTATTTCCAGCATGCCGGCAGTGTCGAGCTGCAGCCGATTCCCGTGGAGCTTACCTATGGGCTGGAGCGTATCAGCATGTACCTGCAGGGGGTCGACAACGTATATGACCTTCAGTGGAACGAGTATCTGCACTACGGTGATATTCATCATCAGCAGGAGGTGGAACAGTCGACGTATAATTTCGAAAAGGCGGATGTGAATATGCTCTTTGACCTTTTCAACCAGTATGAGGCAGAAGCTAAAAGGAGTGTTGAAAACTCGCTGGTGCTGCCGACTTATGAATATTGCCTGAAATGTTCCCATACGTTTAATCTGCTGGATGCCCGCGGCGCCATCAGCGTGACGGAGCGAACCGGCTATATCGCCCGGATCAGAAATCTTGCCAGGGCCGGTGCCGAAGTCTATCTGAAACAGCGTGAAGCCCTGGGATATCCACTGATGGGTAAATATAAATAGTGTCTGAACGACATTTATCGGAATCTCTGATTGTTCCGGTGGATGAAAAAAATGTTGGGTTTTGAACCCGGCATCTTTTCCCCGGATCGTGCAATGTCGTACGCCGGCAACGGACGGGACTCCGAGGCTAAGCGAACGAAAATATGGCCGCAGCTATGATCGAGCCCGATGATTATATAATAGAAAATACAGGATAGAGGAAAACATGGAAAGTCTATTACTGGAAATAGGGACAGAAGAGATACCGGCAGGGTATATTGAGCCTGCACTGGATGCGTTGGCGTCAAAATTGCTGCAGCGATTGACTCAGGCAAGGATTGGATGCGGTCAGGCAAAAACGTTTGCCACTCCGAGGCGGCTGGCCGTTATCGTTGAGGCGGTCGCTGAAAAGCAGGAGTCACTGACATCGGAAGTCATGGGGCCGCCAGAGAAAGTAGCCTTTGACAGGGACGGCAATCCGACCGTGGCGGCTGAAAAGTTTGCTGAGAAAGTCGGGCTCCCGCTCAGTGACGTTCGCATTAAGGAAACTCCGAAAGGGCGGTATCTGTATGCCGTTACGACCGAAACCGGCGGGGTGACCACGATGATCTTAAAAGATTTATTGCCGGAGATTATTCAGAGTATCCCGTTTCCCAAAACTATGAAATGGGCGGAACTGGCGCTCTCGTTTGCAAGACCTGTCCATTCCGTGCTGGCTTTGTTCGGCAGTCAGATCATTCCGTTTTCTCTTGAAAATATTAAAAGCGGGAAAATTACCACCGGTCACCGGTTCACCCATCCTGGCGCAATAGAAGTGAATGCACCCGAAGACTATGTGAATAAACTTCGTGCAGCCAATGTTTTCGCAGATCTGGCCGAACGAAGGCAGATGGTGGTAAACGGGATTGAAAAAACAGCCCGCGAACTGGGAGGAAAAATTCTGCCCGATGAGGAATTGGTTGATATCGTTAAAAATATTGTAGAACTTCCGGTGCCTGTGGCCGGTAAATTTGATACGAAATATCTTGAACTTCCCGAGGAGGTTTTGATTACGGCCATGCGAGAACATCAGAAATATTTTGCCGTCGTGGACGACCGGAAAAAACTGATGCCCTGCTTTATTGCCGTAAACAATACGCCGGCGCGGGATCTGGCGCTGGTGGCCAAAGGGCACGAAAGGGTTCTCAGAGCCAGACTGGAGGATGCTCAATTTTTTTACAGAAGTGATTTAAAACAGTCCATGGATGACTGGGTTGAGCAGCTCAAAAGGGTATTATTTCAGGCCAGTCTCGGTTCGATGTATGATAAAATATCCCGGGTACAGAAAAATGCACGGTTTTTTGCCGATGAACTCGGGTTTGAAACCGAAGTCAAATCGCAGGTGAGCCGGGCGGCGTGGCTCTGCAAAGCCGATCTTGTCAGCCAGGTTGTTGTTGAGTTTACCAAACTTCAGGGGATTATGGGCAGGGTTTATGCAGCCGCTGCAGGAGAACCGGCCGAGGTAGCCGCTGCCATTGAAGAACATTACCGTCCCACCTATTCGGGGGGGCCGCTGCCGGAAACGACCGTCGGTGCCCTTGTGGCACTTGCCGACAAGCTGGATTCCATCTGCGGCTGCTTCAGCGCAGGGCTTGTGCCTACCGGCGCTTCGGACCCATACGCGCTCCGGCGTCAGGGGATCGGCATTGTGCAGATCATGTGTCAGAAGAATTATGCCTTGCCGTTGAGAGAAATGATCACTCACAGTGTTCGCCTTTTCGGGGAAAACGACCCTGCGAAAGTCAGCCAGACGACCGATGCGGTCTACACCTTTTTGCTGAACCGGATGGGCTATCTTCTGGCGGAAGAAGGATATTCAAAAGACGTGATTGCCGCCGTTCTGAGTGTGTCCGGCGATCATATTCCGGATGTATGGCGCAAGGTGCGTGCACTGGAAGCCCTTAAATCCGCTCCTGATTTCGAGCCGCTGGCCGCGGCGTTTAAACGGGTGGTGAATATTATCAAAAAAACCGGTCAGGTCCGGGCGTCTGAAAGCATTTCGGATGTCAATGAGGCGCTGTTTGAAGATGAATCAGAATTTCTTCTGTACAAATCGTATCAGGAGTCAGCACGTAACGTATCGGCCGATCTGGAGCAGGGCCGTTTTGATCAGGCGCTTTTGGATATCGCTTCGTTAAAAAATTCGGTGGATACCTTTTTTGATAAGGTTCTGGTGATGGCCGAAGCGCAGGACGTTCAAAATAACCGGCTGGCGCTGCTGGCCCATATCGCGGCATTGTTTGAAACGTTTGCGGATTTTTCCAAAATCACCACCTGATCCGCTGGCTGCGGGGACATCAGAAATCAGGGATCAAACAGGATAAAAAAATCGGTTTTTGCCGGAAAAAACACGAATGTTTATTTTGTTTTTGCGCTTTTCCGCCTTTGCATGAGATATTTAAAAAAACGGCTTTTCGAATACTGCTGGCTTTGTAAAGGCAGTGTTTTTTACATAGTGTATGGATTTTTTTGCGGATTTACGCGGATCGTGCGCAATTTCAGGGACGGGAGCTTTGCTTCCTTGAGGATGTTATAAGATAAAAGCGTCTTGCTTCCTGGCCGTTGTTCAAAAATAACTGTAACATTGTAATGTCGTAACCGGCATAAGGGGCCGTAACGAATGGTTAGAAATATAATGGTTATTTCGTAACGGCCCCTAATCTTTTGCCTCAAACGAAGTGCTCCTCAAACGACAGCGGTTCTCTGTCCGCCCTCAGGGCGCTAATTTAAGCATATAAAAGCAGGAGGATATATGGCCTTTGATCCAACAAAGGATAAGGTACTGAAAAAGTGGGTTTGTGAAGAAACCGGGCTTATCGTCTCCATTAACCAGTATGGCGACGGTGAGGCAAAACTTCAGATCGGCCCCCGGGTTGTCTTAAAAAAAGACGGGAGTGAGGGGCAGCGGAAAGCCGGACGAATGACCATTGAGGACCTCATGTGGTTTTATGAGATCATCGATGAGGTCAAGGACGAATTGACCGGGTTGGTTCGTCCTGAATAAATAAAATATGTGTGAGAGTGTGCTGTGGTAAATGGCGACGTTGATCAAGCGATTGTAAAACCCGCTATAGGGAAAAATTCACCTGATCCGGGGCGTTTGGTCGTGATGGTCAGCAACAGGGCCGATCTGGATGCCGTTGCCCGGTGTCTGAATCTGAAACCGGAAAACGCCCGGAATGTGATGATGAGCCGGTTGCATACGGCCGGTGCCGGTTTATCCCGAATTTCGGTGATCGGGCCTATGATCGGCGCTCCCTATGCCGCATTGGTTATGGAAAACCTGATCGCTTGGGGCGCACGTCAATTTGTTTTCTTCGGCTGGTGCGGCTCCATTTCACCCCGCATCCGTATCGGGGATATTATCGTGCCTACGGGCGCCTTTATCGATGAAGGACTGTCAAAACACTATCGGGCCGATGAGCAGATACCGGCCCGGCCTTCCGTTCATATCAACCGGGCAACCACCGAGGTTTTGAACCGTTGCGGTGTTGCTTGGCACGAGGGCGTGATCTGGACGACCGATGCCATCTTTCGTGAAACGCCGGACCGGGTTGAATATTTTCAGTCAAAAGCCGCGATTGCGGTGGAAATGGAAATATCCGCCCTCTGCAGTGTGGCTGTCTTCCGTAACGTCCGGTTCGGAAGTATCTGTGTGGTTTCCGATGAACTGGCGACGTTGAACTGGCGTCCCGGATTTGGCGATCCGCGCTTCAGGCAAAGCCGAAAAACCGTATGCGAGGTCATTAAAAACCTATGTCCGATGCTATAGATCCCGCCGTTATCAAGAGAATAGAACAGTTAAGAGCGCAGCTTCACCAGCATAACCACCGGTACTATATCTTGGATGATCCTGAGGTATCCGACGCGCAATATGACCGGATGATGAGGGAGCTGATAGCGCTGGAGACGGCGCATCCGCAATTTTACAGTCCTGATTCGCCGTCTTCACGGGTCGGGGCTGCGCCATTGTCCGGATTTGAGACCGTGTCCCACACGGTTGCCATGTTGAGCCTGGATAATGGCTTCGATGATTCGGATATTCTTGATTTTGATCGCCGGGTGAAACGTCAACTTCGCGTCGAGGATGAGATTTTTTACACGGCTGAGCCGAAAATGGATGGTCTGGCCGTTGAACTTGTCTATGAAAACGGCGTATTAACGACCGCTTCAACCCGGGGAGACGGGGCTACCGGTGAATTGATCACCGACAATGTCCGCACGATCCGAACCGTTCCGCTGGTGCTCCAGGCAGGAGATAATTTGCAGATCCCGGAGATTCTTGTGGTCCGGGGAGAAGTCTTTATCGGGGTTGATGGATTCAGGCGGCTCAATGAACAGCGGCTTAAAGACCAGCTGCCCCCGTTCGCCAATCCGAGAAATGCCGCGGCAGGCTCGTTAAGGCAGCTGGACTCGAGAATAACGGCAAAACGTCCGCTGGAAATTTTTTTATACAATGTCGGGATGAGTTCAGCCACGGTTCCGGAATCGCACTGGGAGACGCTGCAGATGTTGAAACGGTACGGGTTCAGAGTCAATCCCCTCATCCGGCCCCGTATCACGATCAGCCAGGTCCTGGAATATTATCGCGAACTCAGTGCGAATCGTCATCAGTTGCCTTATGATATCGATGGAATGGTCATCAAGGTCGACCAGGTTGATCTTCAGGTTCAACTGGGCGCAACCTCCCGCAGTCCCAGATGGGCAATCGCCTATAAATTCGAGGCTCAGGAGGAAACCACCCGGGTGATGGATATCACGGTTCAGGTGGGGAGAACCGGCGCTCTGACCCCTGTTGCGCATCTGGAACCGGTCAAGGTGGGTGGCGCAATGGTCAGCCGGGCCACATTACACAATGAAGACGAAGTAAGAAGAAAAGATGTCCGGATCGGTGACACGGTTCTGGTACGCAGAGCCGGTGATGTGATTCCGGAAGTGGTCAAGGTCATCGAATCCAGACGAACCGGATCGGAAAAGCCGTTTGTTATGCCAAAAAATTGCCCGGTCTGCGGGACACGGGTGAACAGGGATAAAGGCGAAGCCGTTACCCGGTGTATCAATTCGAGCTGCTCTTCGCAGATCAAGGAGCGTATCAAACACTTTGCATCCAAAAAAGCGTTTGATATCGATGGATTAGGGGATAAAATAGTTGACCAGCTGGTGAGCAGGGGGCTGGTGAAAACCTTCGCGGACATTTACCGGCTCGATCGGGAATCGCTGATCGGTCTTGACCGCCTGGGACCCAAATCGGCTGATAATCTCATCCGGGCAATCCGCAGCAGCAGGAAGATAAGTTTTTCGAGATTTCTGTATGCCCTGGGCATTCGAAATGTCGGGGAACATGTGGCAGGAATCCTGGCTGATAAGTTTGACTCTCTCGCGGCGCTGATGGAATCGGCTCCGGAGGAGGTTGAATGCATCGATGGGATTGGTGGCGTTATCTCTGAAAGCATCAGCAGCTTTTTCTCTCTGGCGGAAAACCGTGCGTCTGTCCGGCAGCTGTTTGATGCCGGTGTTGAAATTTATCGGAATATCCGTTCGAAAGCCGGAGCGCTGGAAGGCAAGGTGTTTGTGTTGACGGGCAGTTTGCAGCGCCTTTCAAGGGCAGAGGCAAAACAGCTGATTGAACATGCCGGCGGCACAGTCACCGGTTCCATCAGCCGCAATACGGATTTTCTGGTTGTCGGCCAGTCGCCGGGTTCCAAACTGGATCGGGCAAAAGGACTGGGGATCGAAATCCTTGACGAGGAAACCTTTAAAAAAATGGTATCGTGAGGTAAATTATGAGTAAAACCGTCAGGGCTCATGTTATCATCAGTGGAAGGGTTCAAGGCGTATGCTTCAGAATGGAAACCCGGCGGATGGCCGATCGGATCGGGGTGAGAGGCTGGGTAAGAAATACGATTGAAGGGACCGTTGAAGCGGTGTTTGAGGAGGCCGAAGAAAAAGTTCTCCGGATTCTTGAATGGTGCAGGCAAGGCCCGCCCCATGCGGACGTTCATCATGTCGAGATCGAATGGGAGCCGTATGCGGGAGAATTGAATTCGTTTGAAATCCGGTACGATGTGTTCTGATGATTGCTGTCAGCACTTAAAAAAACGACGGCCGGCGGCCGGCCATTCAGTCAAAAAGGGAACAGGCCGTCTGAATGGCAGTTCCCTTTTGACCGAAAACGTGATTTTTTGAGTTCGTTTCAGAGCGACTGGATAAAATCGGGCTGAAACATGCATAAATTTAACGCTGCGATTATATGGATTTCTTGAGATCTTTTCCGGGTTTAAATTTTACGACATTGCAAGCTTTGATTTTAATTTCTTCTCCGGTCTGTGGATTTCGACCGGTTCTGGCTTTACGACGGACTTTGGTAAACGTTCCGAAGCCGACCATCGTGACTTTTCCGTCTTTTTTCTTTAACGCCGTTTTAACGCCGTCCATAAAAGATGCCAATGCCGTTGCAGCTGCCGTTTTTGTGATGCCGGCATCCAAGGCCATTTTCTCGACTAATTCCGCTTTGGTCATACGATTGATTCTCCCCCGTCATTGTTTACACACAGGTTGATATGAAACCATATATTACGGTAAAATGCTATTTTACGATGCTGATATGTATAAACGCTTTATTACCAACGATTGATACGTCAGAGCATTTCTGATGTCAAGAAAATTAAGTGATTCGCCAGCGCTTTGTTGATTTCTCCCCCGGTGATTTTTTATAAATCCATATTTATAACAATGCATCGGCAAAGGCTACCGGATCGAAATCCTGAAGGTCGTCAATCTGTTCGCCGATTCCGATATATTTTAATGGGATATTCATTTCGGAACAAATTCCGATGACGATTCCCCCTTTGGCGGTTCCGTCCAGCTTGGTCAGCGCAATTCCGGTCACACCGACTGCTTCATGAAACAGCCGGGTTTGAGATAACGCGTTCTGGCCGGTGGTGGCATCCAGAACCAGGAGCGTTTCATGGGGCGCATCCGGAATGATTTTAGAGATCGTTCGTTTGATTTTTTTGAGCTCTTCCATTAAATTGATTTTCGTATGAATCCTTCCGGCGGTATCAATCAGAACGATATCCGTGCCTCTGGCCACGGCAGCTTCAATCGCATCGTATGCCACCGCCGCCGGGTCGGCGTTTTCCTTATGTTTGACGATGTCGGCACCGGCTCGGTCCGCCCAGATGGTCAACTGCTCGACCGCAGCGGCCCGAAATGTATCTGCAGCTGCAATCATCACCTTTTGACCGGATGCAGTGAATTTTGCCGCCAGTTTTCCGATAGTGGTGGTCTTACCAACGCCGTTTACCCCCAGAACTAATATCACATGGGGCTTTGAAAGGGCGCAGCAAAACTCGGGGGGGGATGAATCCGCGAGCTCGGGTGTTGAAAGAAGCTGGATGATTTCCTGTTTCAACAGGCGGTTAAGCTGTTTTTCATCTGAGATCCCGGAGGTTTTTTTTGAAATGCGCCGGATCAGATCCATGGATGTCTTAACGCCGATATCGGATGTGATCAGAAGTTCCTCAAGATCTTCCAATGCATCATCGTCGATAAACTTTCTGCCGGAAAAGATCGATTTCAGACCCGTGCTCAGACCGGTTCTGGTTTTACTCAACCGGTTCCTGAGCCGGCTGAAAATGCCGTTTTTTGAATCGCCTGTAGCCTCTGCCGGAGCAGTTGTACGGTCTTCCTCCTGCTCCGTTTGCGGATTTTGATTGTGCCCGTCTGATAAATCGGATGTCAGCAAGACCTCGGTATCCGGACCGTTCGCATCGGTTGAACAAAATTTTTTGTTTTTTTTGAACCAGTTAAGTGCCATATGAAATCCTTTCACTGAAGAGGGGTGTCTGCTCGTTCTATGTTGAGCCGCCGGTGCCGCAGTTTATCGTTCGAAGGATAGCCTAAACGGAATGAACTTTCCAGGTTTTTGCTGCCGATTGTCTTCAGCTTGCCTCCTGGTGTTTTGTGGAGCCGTCCAGATTGACCGAAACCATTTTGGAAATGCCTTTTTGTTCCATGGTAATGCCGAACAGGATGTCCGCAAATTCCATACTTCGCTTATTATGCGTGATCATGATGATTTGAGATTTCTTTCCGATTTTTTTCAGCATGGTATTGAATTTGATTACATTTGCCTCGTCCAATGGCGCATCGATTTCATCCAGAAGACAAAAAGATGATGGCTTTATAAGAAATATCGAAAAAATAAACGCGATGGCCGAAAGCGCTTTTTCCCCGCCGGAAAGAAGGCTTAAGCGGGTTAATTTTTTTCCGGGGGGGTGGATCATGAATTCTACACCGGAATTCAGGGGAGAGTCCGGATCGGTGAGCACCAGTCGGGCGGTTCCGCCGCCAAACAGCAGCGGGAATACCTCTTCTAATTTTTCATTGATCTGATCCAGGGTCTCGGTAAATTTTTGCTGAGTGATCCGGTTTATTTTTTTGATCACTTTGTGAAGATCCTCAATGGCCTTGACCAGATCATCATGCTGTTCAACGAGAAAATCATACCGGGTTTTGAGTTGATCATATTCTTTAATGGCACCGAGGTTTACATCGGTGATGCGCATGATTTTACGCTTATACTCTGCCAGCTGTTTTTCGGCATCATCAATGCCAACGGGTTGATTCTCACCTGTTGCCTCAACACGGGTTTTCAACTGTTTGAAGCTCTCATGGTAGCGGTCTTCAATTTGACTGACCAGGGTGTCACGTTTAAAGATCCGTTGTGTCTGTTCAATTTCGATCACGCGGATTTTCTGAAGGCTGTTTTCCCGTCTGCTCTGAAGATCCGAGATGATGTTGTTATTTTGCCTCAATGCCGTATCGATCTCCCGGAAAGCGGCTTCATTTTGGGCCAGCGCCTGTTCAAGGCCTTTTAATTCATCATACAGTTCAGCCAGTGTGTGGGCTGATTCCTCGTTTTTTTGTGTTGAGCGCTCAATGAGCAGGCGTTTGTTATTGATTTCTTCGGCAAGGTGTTTGAGCCGGCTGGATCCGTCCTCCTGAAATTCCCGGAGGCGTTTCAAGGTAGACGTTATATTGTCATGTTTCGCAGTGAGGGAGGTCAGTTCAAGTTTCAGATCGAGGATTTTCTGAGTATAGCCGGCCATCGTTGATGAGACCGATTCGATTTTACCGGACAGTTCCGTCACCGTTCGATGCGTGTCCTGTATCCGATCCGTCAGGGCAGTTACGCGTTGACTGCATTGATGAATTTCATCATCCAGGTCATCCTCCTCGCCCTGGAGCTGTTCCTGTTCCAGTTGGAGACCTTCAAGGTGCTGTCGGGCATGTTTGATTTCCTCCTGAACCTTGAACAGGTCTTTTTCCAGTTCGATTTTCAGAGCATCCGCCTGTGCCTTGTGGCTCAGCCGTTGCTGGAGGGCCTGCTCGCTTGACCGAAGGGCTGCCTCCTGCTCTTTAAGAATCCGGCGACTGGTCAGCAGTTGTTGATTGAGCGTATCAAGCTGGAACTCGAGTTCCCTGATTTCCTGTTTTTTTATCAGAATGCCGCTCAGCGTATCTTTGCTGCCGCCGATTATGGCCCCGTAATCCGATATTACATCTCCGTCTCTGGTAACAATCGTAAACGGGGCGGTAACGGGGGCTGATAACTGGTTTCTGAGATCGAGGGCCTCTTCGATCGTTTCGACCACGAAGGTATGCTTTAACCACAATGCGGCAATCGGTTCACCTCCAGCCCTGATGGCCACGTGGTTCATCAGACACTGATCCGGCTCAACACCGGAAAGCTCCTCATCGCTGTTGCCGGGTGCGGCGCAGGATGCCGGAATGAATCCGCACCGGCCTCTGGATTGAATTTTTAAAAAGTTCAGGGCCTGTTCCGCGTTTTGCTGGTCTTCAACCAGAACGTACTGAAGCCTTTCGCCTAAAACCGCCTCGATGGCCGTTTCAAAGGAAGATTCCGGCTCAAAAATGTCGGCTGCCAATCCGATGATTCCGCTGAGTTCGGGGGCGCTGACAACCGCTTTGACCCCGTCTTTATACCATTGGAGGCTGGATTCCATTTTTTTCAGCGTCGTGTATTTGGATTTAAGCTTGCCATGTTCAAGCTCCAGGGCCTGAAGCATTTTGATCTGATGCTGCAGCTCATGCTTTTCATGCTCCAGATCCGTTTTCGCCTGTTCGACGGCGTTTTTTAGCTCATCAAGCCTCTGAAGTTGTTCATCGAGCTGATCGGATATGAGGGTGTGCTGGGATTCAAGCTGAGTCGTTTTTTTTCGCCCGACCAGCTCCTGCTCATCGATTCGTTTCAGGCGCCGTTTGAGATTTTCACGGTTTGTCGCCGCGTTCTGGCAGATATTTTTATAACGGGTTTCCTGTGTTATCAGATCCATCAGTCCGGTTTTGTTCGTTTCAAGTTGCCGGTTTAGATCCGTCAGGCGGGTTTGCGTCGCTCCGGATGCATGATGCTCCTGATCAAGAGAGTCCCGAATCCGGTTTGTATCTGAAACGTTCTGAAGAAGATCGTGTTGCAGGTGAGAGATTTCGTGCAGGATTTCTGCGTCCTTTTTTTCAAGTTCCTGCTTTTCCTGTTCAAGCTGGAGAATTTCATTGGAAAAGCGTTCCTGATCGGCCTGGAGATGAGACAGATCATTTTCAAGTCTGTCAAGATTGCGTTGGAGTTCAAATCTGCGGGACTGCTGTTTGGATATCTGCTCCTTTTTTTGCATGAGTTTTAATTTGATATCTTCCACCACCGTATTTAATTGCTGAAGTTTGGTCGTATCCCCCAGATCGGTGTCTTTCACAGATATGAGCAGTGAATCGGTGCATTCGATCTCTTTTGAATAATTGTCATAATAATAAGTGGCCAAAATGACGTCGAGCCTGCGGATGTTGTCTTTATAGGTTTGATAAATCTGCGCTTTTCCGGCCTGTCGTTTCAGACTTTTCATCTGACGTTCGATTTCTGAGATGATGTCTTTTACCCGCAGCAGATTCTGATTGATCAGATCGACTTTTTGAAGGGCTTCTTTTTTCCTGTTCTTGTAACGCGTTACCCCGGCTGCCTCCTCAATGAACATGCGGCGTTCTTCGGTACCGGCGTCTGTGATTGCACCGATATTGCCCTGTTGAATGACGGCATAGGATTTTGATCCCATTCCGCTGCCCAGAAAAATATCATGAATATCCTTGAGACGGGTGGCCTGTTTGTTGATAAAATAGGCGCTTTCCCCGGATCGGAACAGGCGGCGGGTCAGCATGATTTCAGTCAGGTCTTTGAATTCGTCAGGTGCTGTCCCGGTATCATTGGACAGGGTTAACGAAACTTCAGCTATATTCACGGGAGAGGTATTGCTGGCGCCGGAAAATATGATGTCTTCCATGGCTTTGCCGCGCAGCTGCTTGACACTCTGCTCTCCCATCGCCCATCTTAAGGCATCGACGATATTGCTTTTGCCACAGCCGTTTGGCCCCACAATGGCTGAAATACCCGGCGAAAATTCAATGCAGGTTTTATCCAGAAAGGATTTGAATCCGGTGATTTCCAGTTTTTTGATTTTCATGAATGGTCCGCAGCCGTGATAATATCAAAAATTTTTGTAACCCCGTATCAGATAACACATTGATTGTAAAGCAAAAAACACCATAAGCTCTGCGAAGGGTTGCTCTGGATACAACATGTGGTAGAGCGTGACGGAAAGACCCAAAAACAACGGGAAAAAGGGAAAAGAATTCAGGGGGGTTCAGTGACAGCAGGCGTATAGATAAACCGTGTTTTAAACCTGAAACGGTTTATCCGGGAGGCCGTGCGGTTTTTTGACAGCTCCTGCGCCGTCCGAGCTGACTGTCATCCTGGTCACTTCCCGGTCCTGGCGGGTGTTTTACAGAATCTGACTTAGAAATAATTTCGTCCGATCATGTACAGGGGTTGTGAAAAAATGCTCGGGGGTTCCTTCTTCCACAATCGCGCCGTGATCCATGAATATGACCGTGTCTGCCACTTCCCGTGCAAAGCCCATTTCATGAGTTACAACGACCATGGTCATTCCCTCTTTGGCCAGGTCCTTCATTACATCCAGCACTTCTCCTATCATTTCAGGATCCAGGGCGGAGGTGGGTTCGTCAAATAACATGATTTTTGGATCCATTGCCAGGGCTCTGGCAATGGCAACCCGCTGCCGCTGACCACCGGAAAGCTTATTGGGAAAGGCGTGGGCTTTTTCCTCCAATCCGACCTTTTTCAGAAGGCTCATGGCTTTTTTAACGGATTCTTCTTTGGAACGTTTCCGGACAACTCTCTGAGCCAATGTCAGGTTATCCAGAACGGATTTATGGGGGAACAGATTGAAGGACTGGAATACCATCCCGACTTCTTCCCGAACCTTGCTGATGTTGGTTCCAGGCGCGTAAATATCGATTCCATCGACGATGATTTTTCCTGAATCGATGGTTTCGAGCTGATTGATAGATCGCAGCAGGGTGCTTTTCCCGGATCCGCTGGGTCCGATAATCACTACTTTTTTGCCGTCGAGCACATTCAGGCAGACATCGTCCAGCGCTTTGAGCGGGCCGAAATATTTTACGATATTTTTTATTTCAACCATGATCTCACTATTTCCCGGCATTGATCCGATCCTCCATGATACTGATAAGCTTTGAAAAAAACAGGGTAATGATGAGATACATCAAGGCCACCATGGTATAGGTCTCAAAATAAGTGAAGGACTCGGAGGCGAATTCACGTCCTCTTCGCAATAAATCCGATACGGCAAGAATCGAAACCAGGGATGAATCCTTGAGAAGCGCAACAAATTCGTTTCCGATGGGTGGAAGAATCGTTTTGAACGCCTGGGGTAAAATGACATGGAACATGGTTTGTGAAGAGGTCATTCCGAGAGATTGAGCCGCTTCCCGCTGCCCTTTGGGGACGGCTTCAATACCGGCCCGAAATATCTCTCCCATATAAGCGCCGTAGCATACGGACATCGCAATGACCGCACTGGCAAGCGCCGGCACATTGACGATTCGTCCAAGCGCAAAGTAGATGTAAAACAGCTGCACCAGCAGCGGGATCCCACGGATAATTTCTACATACAGCGAGGCGATTCCATTGATGAATCTGTTTGAGGAAATTCTGCCAAGACCGGTAAAAAGCCCGATGATCAGTGAAAGAACAATTGATTCTATTGTCACCATAAAGGTGACCAGGATCCCATCCGGCAAAAATTGTAATATCTCCAGATAGGGATCCCGGATAAATACGCACAAATAGACAATTATACCAATGGCACCGAAAAAAGCGATTCTCCATGCGGTAAACAGGCCCGAATCTTTTTGAGATGGAACAGAGCCGCCGTCCGAGATTTCAATGACGGTTTTTTGGGAGTGATTTATCTGAGCCATTTTTCTTCTATTTGTTTATCAATGCCCTTTGCTTTAATCTCACGAATGCCTTTGTTAAACAGGTCTACTATTTTCTGGTTGCCCTTTTTGATCGCTACGCCGTAATATTCATCAGTAAACGGTTTGCCGACAATTTTAAATTTATCCCTGTACTCGTCTTTCTGAAGGGCGTAATTTGCGGCTACCGGGGTATCACATACAACACCGCTGATCCGTCCTGCCGCCATGTCTTCAAATGCCAGTCCGACCTCATCATAGCTTTTCAGGGTTACACCGTCGACTTTTTTGATTTCAAATGCGCCGGTGGTGCCAATCTGCGCGCCAACGTTATTCCCTTTTAAATCCGCCAGCGTTTCTACCTGTGTGGTGGTTTTGGGGACTACAATAATCTGCCCGGCATTCAGGTATGGCTCTGAGAAATCCATCGTTTTTTTCCGTTCGTCGGTAATCGTGACTGACGAGATAACGGCATCGTATTTTCCGGTGGCGACTCCTGCAAAGATTCCATCCCAGGCGGTGTTTTTGAACTCTATGTTGAATCCTGCTTCCCTGGCGGCAGCGGTGAAATAGTCGATGGCAAATCCAACAATGTTTTTGTTTTGATCAACCATTTCCATCGGTGGCCAGGTTGCGTCGGTGGCCGCAGTGACCGTGATAGGCACGGAATCGGATAATGCGGGTCCAACACTGAATGGAGCTGCCAGACAACAGATCATAACAAATAAACCAGTTGCAATTTTGAATGTTTTCATATCGACCTCCTTTGTTTACGGGTTATTCGAACACTTCGAACTACTATTATAGACCGTATTTTGTCAAGATAAAACATGGAGCCGGATGGTTTGGCGCCGGCTTATAAAATTGTATGGTGTTACGATTAAAAGGTCCGGCGCCTGATTGAAACAAAATTTATCGGCTATTTGTTTGTAAAAAAATGAATGGAATAAGTTAAGATATGTTCGTTTCAACCGGATATGTCAACAACAGTTTTCAAGATCGGGGAAGCAATGGCAGCCGGGGGCCTGTAGGTAATCACGCCCGCTGAAGGCGACGCAGGGTAAAAGATCGGGGCTAAATCGTCAATAGTTATCGAAATTCAGGAAATCATCTTGACATAGCGGTATAGTGATATTTATATAAGCGTATAAAAAACCAGTGGATGGGTAACTAACTGTAAACCGGTTTGATTAAATGCTATAATGTTTGACGGCCTGTCGTCAAGTCGATGCCGAGGCGGGACTGTCAGTCTTTACCCCCATCAGGACAGATTACTTTATGAAAACTCGGAGTCTGGATATTATCATTAAACAGTTTTCAAAAAATACGGTAGCACTATTGATCGAACTGGCTGGACAGGGAAAGCAACTGACCCCTGAGGCACTGTATTCCAACTCATTATGGCGCCATAATATTCAGGACCTGATCAGTGAATCCTGTCAGCAAACTGCCACCGGCTCCGGTACATTGGACAATGCCGATGAAATAATTCGAATCCAGACCCATATGGATATGGTGGTATCTCAAAAAGAGCGTCTGATCAAGCAGCTGAATGAGTCCGACCATTATGCCGAGGCAGCCGACAGCTTTTATAAAAGCGTTCTGACCGGCCTGATCGATCTGTTTTGCGGTAAAGAAGAATCTTCGGATTTGAAAGCACTGGTCGAGTTTAAAAATCGTCTCAGAGACAAATCCGGTCTTGATCAAGTGGAAGCCGCGTTTAACCAGCTGAAAAATCAAATGATCAAAGAGCCGCCGGATAAAGCGAAAAAGCCTGCCGCCGCAATAAAACCGTTTGCCTTTTTCAAGGGCAGACTGAACCCGTTCAGGGGCGAAAAAGATCGATACACGATCGAAGCCCAACTGCTGGAACGCCTCAGAGGCGATTTTCAGAATATGGTCGATGAAATTCGGTTAACCTGTTTCCAGGAAGATTTATCGAAGATTTTTTCAGTTGAAAACCAGATCAAGCGAATGATAAACGTTGAAGATTACATCTCGGCGAAGCACAGTTTTATTTTCATTCTGCACCAGCATATCCTGACATTATATAATGAAAGGCAGCAGGCATCGGCGTTTATCCGTGAGATCGGGGAGCGGTTTGTCGAGATGGAAAACCATGTTATCGAATCGGCGCTGGTTGCCAGCGACGCGTATGCCTTCGAGAGCGAGTTCAATGTTGTGCTTAAGCAGCAGATCGATGAGCTGAATAGCAAGGTGCATTTCAGCAAGACGCTGACGGAACTGAAACAAACCATGTTTGCAAGGCTTTCGACGATCAAGCAGATCATCGAAAAAAAGCATGATGAAAATACGAACCGAAAAACGGAGGCAGACAAACAGATTGCACTTCTTCGGAAGACTGTCGATCAAATGAAACTTAAAATTGACGAAAGCCGGCAACATGTCATAACGCTTGAAAAGGAAGCCATGCTGGATCCGTTGACCGGGATTTATAATCGACGGGCATATGATCGTCAAATGAAAGCGGAATTTCAGCGATATCTGCGTTATAAACAGATTTTTTCTCTGCTGTTGTTTGATGTGGATTTTTTTAAACAGGTTAATGACGCTTACGGGCATGCGGTGGGTGATAAATGTCTGAAAGAGATTGTCAATCGGGTTCAGAAGGTGATCAGGGAAAGTGATTACATGGCTCGCTTCGGGGGGGAAGAGTTTATTGTGATTTTGCCTGTAACGGATGAAAAGGCGGCGGGGGAAGTTGCAGAAAAAATACGTAGCGTAGTAGAACGAACTGAGTTTATACATAAATCTGATATTGTAAAGATTACAATCAGCGTGGGAGGGACCACAATCAGACCCGATGATAAAGATCAGAATGTTGTGTTCCAGCGACTGGATCTGGCGATGTATGAAGCGAAAAAGAAGGGTCGGAATAATGTGGTAATGGCCTGATGCCTTTCATGAGACTGTGTCCATCCATAAATTGGGTCTTCACCGGATGGGCACACTACCTTACCTGTGTCTGAACGAATTCTGTCGATTTTCCCACGTACCCTGTACTTAAATTTTAATTCTCAATCTGTGTTCTGTAATGCGTTGATTAAAATTTTCGAATGCCTGAATATAGGATATATGGGGAGGCTCGTTTGGGGACCACAACTTGTTGAAATTTGCGGAGGGCACTGATGCCGTATGATACGTTAACCATCGAAGAGATATTGAATCATCCTGAAGTTCGGAAAGTAACCAGTAATGTAAACAGTGAGCTGATCGAACGGAGAAAATATAAGCCACCGAGATGTAATGTGTTTGCAAACCCTTTTACTGCATTAAGGGACGATGACCGGTATCGCTTTGATATCGATATGGAAGCCAAAAAGAAGCTGCCCGGTATTATCGATAATAAAGTCCAGCAGATCATCGGGCGTGAAAGCGGCGAAAATGCGTTTGAGGAGATGTACGGGCGAAAGCGGAAAATAGGCATCGTTTTTTCCGGCGGGCCCGCGCCGGGGGGCCATAATGTTATCGCCGGGCTGTTCGATGCGGCCAAACGCGCCAATCCGGAGACCCGGATAGTCGGATTTCTGATGGGGCCGGATGGGATCGTTGAAAATGAAGTCGTTGAAATAACGGAAGATCTTGTAAATCAATACCGGAATCTGGGCGGGTTTGGAATGATTAGAACCGGCCGTGCCAAAATTGACACGGAAAAGAAAATGGCCATGTCCAGAGAAACATGCAAACAGCTGGGTCTGGATGCGCTGGTTATTATCGGAGGCGATGATTCCAATACCAATGCGGCATTTCTGGCGCAGGAAATGCTGAAGGACGGGGTGCAGGTCATCGGGGTTCCCAAAACCATCGATGGAGATATTCAGGTGAAAGATGCCAACGGGCATATCCTGTGCGCCATGTCGTTTGGCTTCCATACCGCTGCAAGGTCTTTTGCAAAGGAAATCAGCAATCTGTGTACGGACAGCAGCTCGGATGTCAAGTATTGGCACATCTGCAAAGTGATGGGAAGGGCCGCCAGCCATCTGGCGCTGGAAGTGGCCCTGCAGACCCATGCCAATATGGCTTTTATCGGAGAGGACCTTGCGGATTACGTGGATTACAGGCGGCTGGGAAAATCCGAGATGCTTGATTATACTGCCTACGGGATGACGTTGCGCCATTTGTCCAGAGTGATTTGCAACGGGATTGTCCGGAGAGCCGATGTGGGTAAAAATTTCGGTGTCATTGTCTTTCCAGAGGGCATTCTTGAATTTATTAACGAAATACAGATATTTATTATAAAGTTGAATTCGATTATCGCAGAGTATAATTCGACGCATGATACCGATTTTCACGCGGATTTTCCGGCGCTGGATGAAAAACGGGAATACTTGAGAAGGATGGCCCGGCGCTCCCGTGAAGATAAGTCGTTCAAGATCTGGCATACCCGCGATGATGACCTGTTTAATGACCTGCCGGAGTTTTTTCAGGAGGGGCTGTTGACCGAACGTGACAGCCATGGCAATTTTCAGTTTTCTCAGGTGGAAACCGACAAGGTCATCATGGGGCTGGTGACGGATTATCTGAGTCGGTTAATGGAAGAAGGCGCCTATCGATTAGGAATCAATAAAGCATATTTCAGAAAAACTCTTGAACGGGAAGGCTTGCATCCGGATTATTTTGGCCCGATCATGTTCGAAAATTACAGCAGTGAGGGCTTTATGCTTCGAAAGTCTTCCATAATCTCGCTGAAAACCCTCAGGCAGACGCTGGTCAGCGGAGGCGTGATCGGGACAAATGATCCCGTTCCACCGTCCATAGAGAAAATTTATGAAAAAACGGTTCCCAAATTCAAAACCCAGACCCATTTTTACGGATATGACGGCCGGGGCAGTGATCCCACCCGGTTTGACTGCATTTATACGTATAATCTGGGACAGACCGTGTTCAGTTTGATTGCCAACGGCGCGACCGGACAGATGGCGGCCATTAAAAATCTGGAAATGGATTTTTCTAAATGGGAACCGGTCGGCATTCCGATTGCGCCCTTGATGCACCTGGAAGAACGAAAAGGAAAATTAACCCTTGTGCTGGAAAAATGTATCGTTAATCTGGAATCTCCCTCGTTTCAGGTGGCAAAGGCCTTGAGGGAAAAATGGCTGGCGGCCAATGGACAGGAAGATGATTACCGGCGTCCGGGGCCTATCCGCTTTACCGGTAAAAGTGAAGAAGACCGCCCCATAACGCTGCTTTTGAATTCACTGGGCAATGTGGCGCGGGCAGACTGACATCAGGTCTCAGCCTTGATTAGACCTTTTCCTGCGGATGTGAAAGCCCCCTGCTTGAGGGGGCTTGCGGCGGCCGGTTGCTATGCGGATTCGAACCGGTGACGTCAGCCCATTGTGTCGACGATTTCAAATCCCTGCTGTTCGAGGGTCTGAACAATCTGATGGGTTTTGCAGGGAGCCAGGCGGAAAAAGAAGATTTTTTTCCCGGTTTCCCGGCTGATTTGACCGATGCTGATAATTTCCCCTCCGCTCCCGTGGATAATTTGCAGTGCTTTTTCCAGCGCGCCGGGTTCGTCATTGATTACCACATCAATTCGGGAACTTGACGTTAGAATCCCCATCATTTCTATGAACGTCATCAATATGTCCGATTCGGTGATGATCCCGACCAGTTTCCGGTTTTCAACAACCGGCATTCCACCAATTTTAAATTTGTACAGCAGCTGAGCGGCCAGTTCAATATCATCGTCCGGACCCACCTCAATCGGATTTTTAATCATCAAATCAGCGAGGGATACTTCCCCCAGAAGAGATGGAATCAACCCCTGTTTCAGGTCAGACAGGGTTAAAAAACCGATAAGAACATTGCCTTCTCCAACGACCGGCAGATGACGGATCGAATGGTTTTTCATCACTTCCATGGCATCGGTGATGGTGGCTTTTTCGGTAACCGTAATGGGGTCGGATATCATCAGGGATCTGATTTTCATGTATCCATCCTTTCTGTGTATAAAGGAGATCAATCTGCCGGCTGGTCTCAGAATCCTGCCCGGAGTCAGTGGCTATGAAACGGGTTGATAACTGCACAGAGGCTCTTCGGCCATAAAATCACCGGTGGCCTCGAAGGCACGGGCTCTGCATCCCCCGCATACCTTTTTGTATTCACAGCGACCGCATTTTCCCTTTAATTGATCAAAATCCCGGAGCAATAAAAACGGTTCGGAATGATGCCAGATGTCCTGAAATGGGGTCTGGGTGACATCTCCGCAGTTCAGATCCAGAAATCCGCATGGCTGAACAATGCCCGTATGAGAAATAAAGCAGAAACTGGTGCCTCCCAGACATCCCCGGGTGACCGCATCCATCCCGTGGGTTTGAACGGTGACGGATTTGCCCTCCAGTTTGGCCCGCTGCCTGAGAATCCGATAATAATGCGGTGCACAGGTGGCTTTCAGCTGAAGGGTTGTTTTTTCTCTTTGGTCATAAAACCAGTTCAGGGTGCGTTCATATTCATCGGCGGTGATTTCCTGATCGACAATGTATTTGCCGCGGCCCGTGGGAACCAGCAGAAAAATATGGTGCGCAACTGCGCCGAGTTTTTCGGCAAGGGCCTGGATTTTGGGGATCTGTTCAAGATTGGCCTTCGTGATGGTGGTGTTGATCTGAAATTCGATCCCGGCCGCTTTTGCAAATTTTATCCCTCTCAGTGCGGCATCAAATGCACCATCCACCCCCCTGAATTTATCGTGAGTATCTTTTGAGGCACCGTCCAGACTGATACTGATGCGTTTGATGCCGCTGTCAACCATCCTGGCGGCAGATTCTTTTGTCATGAGCGTTCCGTTAGGCGCCATAACCATTTTGAGGCCTTTTTGAGTGCCGTAGGCGGCGACTTCAAAAATGTCAGACCGAAGCAACGGTTCTCCACCGGTTAGAATGATGATTGCATCGCCCACGTCGGCAATTTGATCCAGCAGGCGCAACGCCGCTTTTGTGTCCAATTCACCGAGATAGGGTCCCATGGTTGCGGCTGCCCGGCAGTGGACGCATGACAGATTGCAGTTTCTGGTGATTTCCCAGGCGACCAGGCGAAGCGCTGCTTCATGATGCGGGTGGGGGGGGCGGTTTGAATCTGATTGATGATGCTGTTTCATTATATATGGGTTTCCTTGAGTTGTTTGACAGGCGGCTAACGATTCTTCAGCTCCCGGGCGGCTTCAATGGCAAAATATGTCAGTATCATATCTGCTCCGGCTCGTTTGATCGCTGTCAGTGTTTCCATCATGACGGCCTTGCCGTCAATCCAGCCCATTTTTTCAGCGGCTTTGATCATGGAATATTCTCCGCTGACATTGTAGGCCGCAACCGGAAGGTCAATTTCATCCCGTACCCGGCAAATGATGTCCAGGTAGGCAAGGGCGGGTTTGACCATGATAATATCGGCGCCTTCCTCGATATCCATGGTTACCTCACGGATGGCTTCCTGCGCGTTGGCCGGGTCCATCTGATAGGTTCGGCGATCCCCGAACTGCGGTGCTGAATCGGCGGCCTGACGAAACGGTCCGTAGTAAGCAGAGCAGTACTTGGCGGCATAGGACATGATCGGAACATTGCTCAAATTATTTTCATCCAGGGCATTGCGGATTTCCGTTACCCGGCCGTCCATCATATCCGAAGGGGCAACCATATCGGCTCCGGCTTTTGCGTGGGATACGGCAGTGCGTGCCAGAAGATCAAGTGTGGAGTCGTTGTCGATTATATTTCCTTCCACAATACCGCAATGGCCATGGTCGGTATACTGGCACAGGCAGACGTCCGTGATGACAACCAGCTCCGGAAGGCTTTGTTTTACGGCACTAACGGCTTTCTGTACAATTCCGGTTTTCGCATACGCGCTGGTTCCCAGCGCATCTTTTTTATCGGGAATTCCGAAGATCATTATGGCCGGGATGCCCAGCTCATAAGCCTCTCTGGCCGTTTTTATCAGGTTGTCAATGGACAGCTGATAATGGCCCGGCATTGACTGGATAGGGTTTTGTATGTTTTTGCCGCCAATGGCAAACAGAGGCAATATCAGATCGCTTGTCGTTAGAATGGTTTCCCGAATCATTCTCCGGAATGCTTCATTCTGGCGCAATCGCCTGGGCCTGTAATCTGGAAACAGCATCATATGTCCTTTCTTGAACAGTGCCTGAACGAGAACCGTCAACCGTTTCGATTCCTGCGGAGACTCGGATTTTTCTCCTCAGCACAGGGTTCGGTAGCACTGCGAAAAATATTTTCGTCCATCATGAATCTGGAGCATTACCGGATCTGCGTTCGGGCACCGGATAGATGTTAATATTTCAATCAGCGTAAAACAGATGCCACAGCGTTATCGGGCAATTTCCTCATCGGTTAAATAACAGGCCGGGTCCGGTGCCCAGACATCGCCGGTAACCGCTTCGGCGCGAACCCTGAAATTGCCGCCGCAGATGTCCAGCCAGCGGCAGGTGGCACATCGTCCCGTGACGTGTTTTTTCTTTTCCTTGAGTTTGCCCATTAACGGTTCGGAAAGGTCGGACCAGATTTCCGAGAAACCACGTTTCCTGACATTGCCAAAGCTGTAATGACGCCAGAACTGATCCGCATACACTTCGCCATCCCAGCTGATACATCCAAAACCCCTGCCGGAATTATTTCCTTCATTCATTTGCAGCAGTTCCAGCACTTCCGCGGCCCGTTCAGGATCCTCTTTCAACATCCTGAGATAGAGGTAGGGGCCGTCTGCGTGATTGTCTACGGTCAGAATTTCTTTTTCCTTTCCCTGATCGTACAGCTGACGCGTCAAGTCCATGATCTGATCGACAACCCGTCGTGACGCTTCATGGGTTAAATCGTCTTTTACCAGTTTGGATCCTCGTCCCGCATAGACAAGGTGGTAAAAGCAGGCCCGCGGGATATCCAGGTTGTCGAGCAGATCAAAGATCGCGGGGATTTCTTTTGCATTGGCTTTATTGATGGTAAACCGGAGACCGACCTTGATCCCGGCGGCTTTACAGTTTTCAATTCCTTCCAGGGCTTTTTGAAAGGAGCCTTTGACGCCTCTGAACCGGTCGTGAATTTCTTCCATGCCATCAAGGCTGATGCCAACGTATGACAGTCCGATATCTTTTAAAATTCTGGCCATTTCAGGCGTGATCAATGTGCCGTTTGTTGAGATCACCGCTCTCATGCCTTTTTTGACGGCATAGCCGGCCAGCTCGGGAAGGTCCTCTCGCACCAGGGGTTCGCCACCGGAGAACAGGACCACGGGAACACCGAATTGAGAAAGATCATCCAGAAGCGCTTTGCCTTCCTCGGTTGTCAGTTCACCGACTGCCGGCAGGTTTTTGGCTTGGGCGTAACAGTGGACACATTTTAAATTGCACTGTTTTGTTATGTTCCAGACCACTACCGGCCGTTTGTCTTTGGAGAACTGGAGCAGGTGGGAGGGTAGCTCCGAGGAGTTGCGTCCGTATCGCAGCGCATCGGATGGTTCTACCGTTCCGCAGTAAAGTTTTGAAATTCCAATCATGGTTTACCATAGCCCCTTTAATTTAGTGGTGAGACTCGGGCTCGCGAAAAAGAATAAATTACACAATTCGGCGCGATCGTTGCGGACTTATTGTTTTTCGCGATCCTTACGCATTTCATCTCTGATTATATTATTGATATATGCCTCCGGTGATTTCAAGGCTTCTCTACTGATAAAGAAGCGATTTTTACCTGTTTTTTCAACAATCAGTTTCAGACCGTACTGAAAGTCACCTGTCAGTCGATTATAAATGCTATCGACGGTGACCTTGTCATTTATCAGTTGTTCGATAATAAAATCAATAGCATCTTCTTCAAAAACGATATTTATATCATGGTTTTTGAAAAACTGTAATTCGATCTGCTTGATGTGGTCATAATAAGATTTTATGGTTGTGACCGCATAGTCGATATCCAGGATTTTTTTGCAATAAAAATCTGAAATGGTGTCGATGCGGGATTCATTTAACGCCAGGTTGTGTTTGTCGCCCAGTCTTGATTTGTTGCATTCTATATACTGTCTGACGATTTTTTTTTCTTCACGGCACACCCGGTCAAATTCGAGTTCCCATCGATGGCGGGTATCCGGTTCGTTTAAGGACCGGAGCGTTTTATTTGTGTCATCAATGATGGCATTGGTTACGGGAAAATGCTGGATATCGATAGACGGCAGGGTTTTTTCAAAATACAGCAACGCCTTTTCAACTGCACTGACCAGTCCTCTTGCGCCGGTATTTTCCATGTATGCCTGGCGGGCCAGTGTTCTCAGCGCGGCGTCTTCAAATTTGATCCGGATTCCATAAGCGTCAAAGTCAAGCTTTTTCCCCAGCAAAATCGGGTTGTTGGGGTTTCTCAGGATGCTGTACAAATCGTCTTCGGTCAACTTGTCAAACACGGCTCGAACCGGCAGCCGTCCGACAAATTCGGATTCAAATCCGTATTGAATCAGATCTTCAGATTTGACTTGCTGCAGAATATGGTTTTGCGCTTCTTCCGTAGAAATTCTGGCACCGAAGCCAATTCCTTTGTCGATGATACGTTTTCGGATAAGTTGAACCAGCTCACTGAAAGCGCCACTGACGATAAACAGGATGTTTTTGGTGTTGACCGCACGTTTTTCACTTTTGCCGGTTTTCCGGTATTGTTCGATCTCCTGAATCATGGCGATCGGATCATGCGGTACCTTCAGATCGACCTCGGTTTCTTCCAGCGGTTTTAACAACGCCCTCTGAACACCGGTTCTGGATACATCCGCACCGACCACATTGTGGCTTGAAGCAATTTTGTCGATTTCATCGATATAAATAATGCCGTACTGAGCCAGTTCGATATCTCCGTCAGCCTCTCGGACCAGATCGCGGACCAGATCTTCCACATCGCCCCCCACATAACCGGTCTCGCTGAACTTGGTCGCATCTCCCTTGATGAACGGAACACCGATTTTTCTGGCGATTAATTTGATCATATAGGTTTTGCCGACGCCGGTAGGGCCGATCATTAAGATATTGTTCTTGATGAGCCCGACGATGTCGTTGAGTTCCGCACGTGATCGTTCAATCCGTTTGATCCGGTTGAAATGAGTGCAGATTTTTGTGGCGAGAATGGATTTGGCGCTGTCCTGCTTAATGATATATTGATCGAGATAGGCGATCAGCTGTTCGGGTTTTAAATCAAAATTGATTGAGAATTTGCGGTGGCCGGCTTTTGCCTCTTCCTGTTCATCGGACATGGCGTGAGGCAAAACGGCCGGCGTGACAACCTTTATCCCCTGGCCGAATTTTTTTGTTAAAAAATTTCCGATTTCTTTTTCAAGTTCCTCGGGGCCCGGTATTTTTTCATTATATTTTTTCATAATGGCTGGATCATAATCATTATTGGTTTAAAAAGCAAGTCAGCGCGATGAACGGCAGCAATTCCCGGGCCAGTGCGCTGCATCTTTCGAAAAGGCTGTAAATGGTCTGCCTGGGCAGGCCTGCAGACCGGGAGCTGCGACAACGTGGCCGAAGTTTTATGGCCAAACCCGATTCATCTACCGCCAAACCAGTTTATGTAATCATCTACAAGGGTATAATTATTTGATTTTTTATCCAAAACTTCAATCTCACACAGGGGCGTATGATATACTTTTCTACCGAGTCTGAGTTTGATAATAATACCGTACCAATCGTCACTTCCCATAATGCCGTGGATTCTTATTTTGTCCCCCTGCTGTAATGGACCGTCGTCCAGGCATTCTGATATTTCAGCCTCAAATGGAAAAGATAACGAATCGGTCAGATACGTTTCCCAGACATTTAAAGCTTCCAGGTCATCAGCCGGATCAACGTTTTTCAGAATTTTTTGGATTCTTTTCCCGGACGCCCCTAAATCGTCCCAGCGATGTATGGATTGGATTTCTTCGCTTTTTTCAATTACATTTTTTGCTGTATCCCGAGGGCCAGCAGGTTCAACCTCATTTGCTTCCAGATATATTCTCTGCCAATCCAGGTCATCTTCTTCGCATTGAAAAATGTGTTTCTCCGGAAATGATGAACAGGTGATGCTGTCCCAGATTATGCAGATAAGGTCATCATCTGTTTCTGAAATCCTGCCCTGCCAGCCGCTGATATCTATCCCAAAGTCAGGGTCTTTTGTACCCGTCTTAACCCTGACGGAATCTCCGATTTGAAATTTTCTGCTTTCAGTCATATGGATACTGTCCGGATAGTGTGTGCGTTGTCGTTCAGGAAACCCCATAGGAGCCGGTGCCGACGGCAATGAGATCATCCTGATCGTTATGGAGTTCAATCCTTGTCACGGCAACCTTGTTCCCCGTTCTCAGCGTACAGCCCCGGCAAACAAACCGCTTGCCGAAACCCGGCCTCAGATAATCCACACGCAGATCAATGGTGGCTATCCTGCCGAATCTTGCCAGTTTTTTTTCCAGCGTCTCTCCAGCCATTTTCTCATGGAGGCCCATAAGCGTTGCCAGCCCGCCGGTCACATCGATGACCGATGAAATGACCCCGCCATGCAATGTTCCGCGCATGTAATTTCCGATCAGTTCGTCCCGCATTTCAAATGAAATTTTGACGCCGCCGTAACTGATCGAATCAACGTTAAGGCCAAGCACTTTATTGAACGGGATCTTTTCGTTGAATATTTCATTGATGACCGCAAACAATTCGTCATCGCCTGTCATACTTTCCATCATATATCTCCCTGATAAGCCCGCAATGGCTGTAAATAACGAAATAATATTCTCGTATAATGCTATTTCACTATTCCCGATGTGACACCAGTGACAATCAAGCCTCGTTAGGAAGCTCCTTTATGAGGCGAGCGGTCTCTTTTTCATTGAATGAAATTTGCCTTATATTATAGATCCTTGTGAATAAGTATGTGGCACCGTTAAATATGTACTTTCTTGGCTCCGTTTTCGCAAAGTTGACCCACTTATCTTTTTTTTCAAATCCCTCGTCCCCAAAAGGGCAATAATTTATCATAAAGCTCTTTAATTGCTGATTGTCCATATTGTTGACGTACTCTGGCAGACTGAAAGAAATGTTTTTCACGTTATGAACCAGTTCATTTCGAAGCTCCGAAAGTTTTGAAATAAACCGATAACTACGCGATTCCAGAATCTCAAGAGCCGATAAAAATGCTAACTTCCCCGTCTTCTTGTTGCTTATTTCTAATTGGCCCAAAACCCTTTTTAATTTAGGGTCAACTGCTTCAGCCAGAAGAAAAGTGACTGCGCTCTCCAAAAAGGCGTGCAACTTAACAACGAAAGCCCAGTCGTTATCTTCCAGGAGTGAATTAAAGAATCCTTTAGGAATTCCCAGTTCAATTTCTAATTTGTCAATTTCGTCTTCGTCTACTCTGAACATTTGTTTGCTTTCTATCTGAGAGCTAACCAGCGGCGGTTTAATAACCACGGCCTTCTGGAAAAGTCCAAAAGAATGTTGACAACACGGCCGTTCAAACGCCCCGGCACTATCCGGCTGAGTTTAGCGCCGAGTTTGACTACAACATTTACATGGTAACGCTTAGCTTGATGTACATGCTTCCAATATGTCCTTGCTTTCTCCCACAACAAGGCGATCAGAAAGCTGCGCCATTTTCCAGTTAAAATTGTTAACAAGCCTTTGGTTCCATACTGCCCCGTGGGTAATCGATAACTGGCTATCTTCGTTTGGCGGATCAGGCAGCACGGTCAAGGCAGATATATTTGAATTTTTTTGAAATTCATGATGTCGCATAAGTAGAGCATAACTATAACTAAGCGGAAAAAACACAAACGTTCCAGCAAGCGCAAGACCCGCTTCGGCTGGGGGCGGAACTTCTGGGTTATAAAAGGATACAGGACTGCCAGTTGTGATAAATGCGGAGCCGCTTTCTGCCTCAAAAACCTCCCATTCCATCTGTCCAAACCATGGATAAAGCACCCCAATGATCATACGAATGTAGTCAAATCGAGCAGAGTATTTCATTGTTAGTAAGACTTTCCCGGCGTGAATTTCGGACCCCGCATCAGGTGGTGCTAAACGTAGAATGGTGGATTGAATTAGCTCTTTAGCCATATCTGCCTGCCTGCCTGGGAACTCTGATGCGTTGCATTTCGATATAGGTAAGAAGGGTTGTGCTGCCGTCATCTGTCAATTCAGCAGGACAGTTAATCAATTGATTAATTGAATCCTTTGAATTTGTCTCGAACCATTCCCCAAATGTTTTTTCTATTATGTTTGGGTCGACTCCAGCCAGTGACCATTTTTGGCGATAGTAAGAGTCGATCTTCATGACTTCTTTCGGCCTTTGTTTTCTAAATGAACGGGGTAAATGATCAAAGACATGCAGAAAACCTTTTTTATCAGTGAATCGAGTTAAATACGATTGAGTCACATAATGGTGTATTTTTGGGTTGTTTAAACTTCGTTTCATAAAGAACCCAACCACTGATTATCCGGTACATTTGCCCTGATATTGACATATAGATGAAAAGTAGGACAATTTCATGCCGGTTGTCAGTTCGCGCTGTAATTTCCGAATTTATCCCGACGGCCATCTACCGGTTTATTACTTTCAGATAAAATGTCAAGTCAAATTAAGGAAATAGATATATTGGAAATTTTAGCGGCCAAACAGTTTATAAATGAGCGCGGCCGGTTTCACCATGTACTTCAGATGAAAAAAATATTATAAAAATACAACACGTTGTACGATTTAAATTTTCGGACACCATATTCTTTTTGCGCCCTGGCGCCTTTGCGTGAGCCACATTTCATAACCCTTCCGCAGGATCAGCAAAAAGCTGAAAGAAAAATAACAACCCCATTTTTCGCAGGTATCTGCCCCTGGATTATGATATAAAACATACCGTTCAGCACAACATGTCACCATCAGATTATCAACCGTTTACAGTCAAAGGAAAAGTTATGCCATTTGATCTTGTCATTCATAACGGACAGATTGTCACGGTCAATCCCGGTTTTGAAATCATCGGCAACGGCTGTATCTGTATCAGCGGCGGGAAACTGGTTCAGGTCGGCCCCGAGCCGGAAGGTTTTTCCCCGCCTGAGGCAGCGCAGGTCATCGATGCGGCGGGCGGCATTGTCATGCCCGGGCTGGTGAACACCCACACGCATCTGCCCATGACCCTGTTCCGGGGGCTGGCCGATGATCTTCCGCTGATGCAGTGGCTCAACGAGCATATTTTCCCGGCCGAAGCCCGCTTTATCCATCCGGAAAACGTAAAATGGGCGAGCCGGCTGGCCTGTGCCGAAATGCTGCTGTCCGGCACCACCTGCTGCTGTGACGGGTATTTTCTGGAGCATGAGGTGGCCGAAGCGGTTGTTGAATCCGGCATGCGGGCGGTCCTGGGTCAGGGGGTGATTGATTTTCCGGCTCCGGGAGTCGCCGATCCGAAAGAGAACATCCTTGCGGCGGTTCATTTTACTGACACATGGCGGTCCCGGTCTTCATTGATCCGGCCGTCCATTTTCTGCCATTCTCCGTATACCTGTACGGAACAGACCTTGAAAACGGCCAAACAGGCGGCGGATGAAAACGGGGTGCTGTTTCAGATCCATGTGGCGGAAACCCGAGGGGAGGTGGACCGGTCTTATGCGGATCACGGCATCTCGCCCATCGCGTATCTGGACCGGATCGGCATTCTGGATGAAAAGACGCTGCTGGTGCATGCCGTGTGGATCAGTGACGGGGATATTGACATCATAGCCAGAACCGGGGCCCGGGTATCTCATAACCCGGAAAGCAACATGAAGCTGGCTTCCGGGATATCTCCGCTGCCCAAACTGATAGGCGCCGGGATCTGTGTGGGCCTGGGAACCGACGGTTGCGCCAGTAACAATGATCTGGACCTGCTTCATGAAATGGACCTGACCGCCAAGCTGCACAAGGTCAGCACCCTGGACCCGGTAGCGGCAGATGCCCGCACCGTTCTGACGATGGCCACTGCCGGCGGGGCCAAAGCCATCGGGTTGGGTCGGGAAACCGGTTCGCTCGAGATCGGCAAACAGGCGGATGTGATGATTCTCGATATGGCAAAACCCCACCTGGTGCCGATGTATCATCCCGAATCCCATATTGTCTACGCGGCAAAGGGTTCGGACGTGCGGGATGTCATCGTGGGTGGCAGGGTTCTGGTGAGAAACCGGCAGGTACTGACGCTGGATGTGGAGGAGATTATGGAAAACGTCAATCGGATTGCCGGAGCGATTCGTGCTGAGGGGAAAGAAGAGGACGGAGTGCTGAGAACTGGGGACTGAGTGAAAAAGTGCGGGGTACGAGGTATAGGGCATACGGTAGGAAAGAGGGGACAGAAAAGAGGGGCAGGGGATGGATCGGATGGGGGCAGTCGACTTCTGGCCTCTGACTCACGACTCACGACTCACGGACTCTCGACTATTATTTTTATGGAAAGGTTCAACAACATGACACTTAATCAGCGGATACAGGCGGCGCGGGGGCAGGAGGCGGTTGACCTGCTGCTGACAGGCGGCCGCGTGATCAATGTGTATTCGGGTGAAATCGTATCGACATCGATCGGCATCTCGGGCGGATATATTGCCGGGTTGGGGGACTATCCTGCCGGGCGGACCATCGATCTGGGCGGCCGGTTTGTCGCGCCGGGTTTTATCGACGCGCATGTTCACATTGAAAGCGCCATGACCCGCGTCACCGAATTTGTCCGGGCCGTGCTCCCCCGGGGCACGACCGCCGTGGTGGCCGATCCGCATGAGATTGCCAATGTACTCGGAAAAGAAGGCATCGACTATATGCTGCGCTCGGCCGAGCATCAGCCCATGAACCTGTATTTTGGCCTTCCGTCATGCGTGCCTGCCACCCATATGGAAACTTCGGGCGCGGTGCTGGATGCGGAGGCGCTCGAACCCTTCATGGCCCATGAGCGGATCGTGGCGCTGGGCGAGATGATGAATTTTCCGGGCGTGATTTACGAAGATGCGGGGGTGCTTCGGAAAATCAGGATGGCCCGGGCCGTCGGAAAGCCGGTGGATGGCCATGCGCCGGGGCTGACCGGAAGGGATCTGAATGCCTATATCGCCGCGGGCATCACCAGCGACCATGAGTGCGCTACAGCGACCGAGGCCATGGAGAAGCTGGCCGCCGGCATGCATATCATGATCCGGGAGGGCACGGGTGCGAAAAATCTGAAGGATTTGCTGCCGGTTGTCAATCAACGGACGTGGCGTCGGATGATGTGGTGTACCGATGACCGTCATCCCCATGATCTTCTGCAGCTGGGGCATATCGATTCCATGGTTCGGGAGGCTATCTGCTCCGGGCTCGATCCGGTGATTGCCATCCGGATGGCGACCTTAAATCCGGCTGAGTATTTCGGACTTCGCGACATCGGGGCCATCGCGCCCGGCAAACGCGCGGACATGGTCGTGTTTTCCGATTTGAACGATCTGAAAATCGGGCAGGTGTATTGTGGCGGGGTCCTGGTGGCGGAAAATGGCGTCATGCGGCCGGAAATCGGAAAGCCGGCGTCGGCTGCCGTCTCCTCTGCCATGAACCTGAGGCCGGATCAGCTGGATTTTTCAATTCCGGCCGAAGGCAGGCAGGTCCGGGTTATCGATATCATTGCCGGGCAGCTGATTACGGATGAGCGGATCATGGAGGCCGCCATATCAAATGGTCTGGCCGTATCCGATCCTGACCGGGATATGCTCAAGATTGCGGTGGTCGAACGCTATACGGGACGAGCGGGAACCGGGCGGGCATTTGTCAGGGGATTTGGCCTCAAACACGGGGCGCTTGCATCGAGCGTGGCCCATGATTCCCATAATATCATTGTCGTGGGCGTTGATGACGAATCCATGAAAGCCGCGGCATCGCGTGTGATTCAAATGGGGGGAGGTCTGGTCGCCGCGCGGGGCAGCCGGATTGCGGCCAGTCTTGCGCTGCCCATCGCCGGTCTGATGTCCGATGAGCCGGTGTTGAGCGTGGAAGCACGGTTGAACCGGCTGATTCAAGTTGCCCGAGCGTTTGGATCGGTGTTGGCGGACCCGTTTATGGCCTTGTCATTTCTGGCGCTCCCGGTGATTCCCCGGTTGAAGATTACGGACAGGGGCCTGATCAATGTCGACCGGTTTGAGCCGGTCAGTCTGTTTGTTTCGATGGCTTTATCGCCGGCAGATACAGCGTAAATGTCGTTCCGATGCCCGCATGGGACCGGACCCTGATCGTACCGCCGTGCCGGGTGATAATCGAATGAACGATGGTCAGGCCGAGCCCCATTCCTTTCTGTGTCCCCCGTTGTTTGGTGCTGAAATACGGATCAAAAAGTTTGTTCATGTGATGGGCCGGAATACCTTTTCCATGATCGGTGATGGAAATTTGAATATAATCCATAAAGCTATCCGGAATATATTCCCGATCCGCAGCGGGCATGTTTTGTATTGAAATGTCAATGACGCCGACTTTGTCCATGGCTTCCGTGGCGTTGAGGAACAGATTTTTAAACACGAGATGCATCTGCTCCGGATCACTTTCCGTCAGCCACAGATCGTCTGCCGTATCATATCGGACGGTGACAGGGGTCTGGTTTAATACGGATTCGGCGGTTTCTCTGATTAAATGCCCGATATGAAGCAGCTGCCTTTGAGGAGCCCCGCCTTTTGCAAATGTTCTCAGCCGGGACGTAAGGTCCTGCGCTTTTGATACGGCCTCTTCGGATGCGGTTAATTTCTCAAGTGCTCTGTTTCCTTTCGGGAGGTATAGCCTTGCCAGGCTGATATTGCCCAGAATACCGGTGAGAATGTTGTTGAAATCATGGGCAATACCGCCGGCGAGAATGCCGATGGACTCGAGCCTTTCGGCTTTCATCTGCTCTTTCTGCAGCTGCAGGCGTTCGGTAATATTCCGGATGATGAGCAGATATGCAGGCCGGTCCCGGAAGTTGATGAGTCCGGCGTTGATTTCAACCTGAATCGTATGGCTGTCATTGTGAACCAGCGTGGTTTCCTGTATGGGGAGGGTTCTGTTACGGGCTGCCGCGTATGAATAAACATTCATCAGCAGGTTTCGTTCTTCTGGGGCCATAATCTGGTCAATGGGAGCCCCCTGAATGTCATCGATGCTGTATCCGAGCATGGTGGTTATCCGGGGGTTGGCATAGCCGATGATTGAATCCTGAAGGATGATAATCCCGTCGTTGGCCCGTTCCAGGAGGCTGCGGTATTTGTGCTCGGATTCCCGCAGTTTTTGCTCCATCATTTTACGGTCCGTGATGTCTCTGGCCACGCAGACCATGCCCTGAATGGTTCCCCGTGTATCGCGGATGATCGATCCGGAAAACAGGGTTTCAATTTTCTTGCCGGACCTGGATCTGAGCGTCTTTTCCGTATTATGGATGCCGCCCGGTCCGGCAAATTCGCTGATGACCTCATTTCCGGCGGCAAAGATCATGGAGACGGGCTTTCCCAGCAACTCCGGTTCCGTGTAGTGGAGCAGATTGCATGCCGAGGAATTCACCATTTTGATGGTAAATTCCGGGTCCAGAACGATCAGGGCCTCCATCATGGAGGAGATGATGTCCTGCAGCCTGTCTTTGGCTTCGATGATGTCGGCTCTGGATGTATCCAGATCGTCGATCATGGTGTTGAAATACCGGCTTAACACGCCCAGTTCGTCTTTGGATGTGATCGTGAGCCGTTCGGACAGATTGCCTCCGGCAACCGATTCGGTAATATGGATCAGCCGGCTCAGGGGCCGGGTGATGCTTTCGGATAAGGCCAGGGCGATCACCGAGGATATTAAAATAATGAAGAGCGTAATCGCAATTCCGGTAGATCGTAACGTATTCAGAGGGGCAATAAAGGTCTTGTACGGCAGGGTGACCAGAACCGCCCAGTTGCGATATGTCAGAGTGCTGCCGGCAATAAGGCTGTCACAGCCCATGATGTCGGCTCTGCAGAACCAGGTTTTGCTGGATACAGCCTGGCTCAGAAACGTCTGAAAGTCGCTTTCCGGAAAGGCGGACAGGGTTATTGGGGTCATGACCTGACCGGGGTCGGGTGCGGCTATCAGGGTGCCGTCATGATCGATCAGGTAGGAAGCCTCATATGGCGTATCGCTGGTGTTGAAAATAGTATTCGTGATGTTCGAAAGGGGAACTGCCCCCAGGATCAGATCGCTTAATTTGTCAAAATTGTCGTATCTGGCTATCGCAAAAAAAAGGCCGGGTTCTCCCAGTTCCCTGATCGGGAGAATTTCGGATAACACGACCTCGTTGGGATGTCCGATGGCCCTATTGAAAATGACCGGGTAGCTGATTTTATTGTGTTCGGTAAAGGCTTTTTCGTTCAGGACTTTAATCTGCTCGATGCCTTCTTTGTCGGCAAATATAATCAGTGGAAATACCTGACTGAATTTTAAGAAATACTCAATCAGCGTGTTTTTTTCATCTTGCGGGGGGTAGCCGGAAGCCGCTTTCCCCCCGGACAGGCGGTGCATGACTTTAACCGTATCGGTGAAGAATAAATCCAGTGATTTAGCCCCATATGCGGCGGTCTGAAGCATTCTGTCCCGCTCGACCTTCCGGAGCGATTCCATCATCACGTCGTAACTGATCACTCCCAGAGTTAACGCCGTTATGAGAATGATACTCAGATGGGACAGTAAGATTTTCTTTTTTAAAAGCATAATTTTCAGCCGTGAGGCGTGGGCCGTGAGTCTTCAGCTATCAGTTTCCGCAGTACATACGGCAGAATGCCGCCGTGCTTGAAATATTCCACATCGATTTGCGTATCCAGCCGGGCGATGGCTTCAAAGCGGATTCGGCTGCCGTCTGTTTTCCCGGCGGTAACCTGCAGCACTTTTCCCGGAGATACGGTATCGATGCCGTCGATAAAAAAGGTTTCTGATCCGTTCAACCCGAGGCTCCTCCAGCTTTGCCCGGCGGTGAATATCAGCGGAAGCACCCCCATCCCCACGAGATTACTGCGGTGGATGCGTTCATAGCTTTCTGCGATCACCGCTTTGATCCCCAGCAGAAGGGTGCCTTTGGCCGCCCAGTCTCTGGAGGATCCGGTACCGTATTCTTTTCCGCCCAGCACAATCAGCGGGATGTCTTCGTGCCGGTATCGATCCGCCGCGTCAAAGATAAACATCTTTTCCTTTTCAGGAAATTTTCGGGTGTAGCCGCCTTCGCTCGGGGCCGCCAGTTGATTTTTGATCCGGATGTTGGCAAAGGTGCCGCGCATCATGACCTCGTGATTCCCCCGGCGCGATCCGTAGGTATTAAACGCTTCCGGCGTCAGTCCGTGCCCGGTCAGGTACTGGCCTGCCGGGTAATGCGCCGGGATGGCCCCTGCCGGTGAAATATGATCGGTTGTGACCGAATCTCCCAGCATCAGGAGCGGTTTTGCCTCATGGATATCCGGACAGGGCCCGACATGAAGATCGAAATTTTCAAAATATGGCGGGTGTTTGATATAGGTTGAGTGCTCATCCCACGGGAACGTCGTGCTTTTTTCTTCGGCAAGCGCCTGCCAGAAGCGGTCTCCGGCAAAAATGTCATGATAGCCGGTTTCAAACCCGTCACGGGTCACATGGTCATGAACCAGCTTTCGGATTTCCCGGTTGGAGGGCCACAGGTCTTTTAAGTAAACCGGGGTGCCGTTCGGATCAAATCCCACGGGCTCTGTCGTCAGATCAATGTCGATTCGTCCCGCAATGGCAAAGGCCACGACCAGCATCGGGGACATGAGAAAATTTGCCTTGATCCGCTGGTGTATCCTGGCTTCGAAATTCCGGTTTCCGGAAAGAACCGATGCCACCGTCAGTCCGTTGTCGGTGATGGCCTTTTCCAGGCCGGGGTGAAGGGCGCCGCTGTTTCCGATACAGGTGGCGCAGCCGAATCCGGACAAATGAAAGCCCAGTGCTTCCAGGTAAGGCATCAGTCCGGCATCCTCAACGTATCTGCCGACGGTCCGGGAACCGGGGGCAAAGGTGGTCTTTACATGGGGGGAGACGCGCAGACCTTTTCTGACGGCATTTTTTGCGACAAGCCCTGCGCCCAGTACCACATTCGGGTTGGACGTGTTGGTACAGGAGGTGATGGCGGCGATCACGATACTTCCGTTTCCGATTCGCACGTCCTGACCGTCAAGATCCACGTGGCAGGTTTTGCGATGGGTGGTATCCCACACGGATGGCCTGGTTTCCAGTGATGCTGACGCGGTCGATGCCGCCTGCGTGTCAGTTGCCGCCAGTTGCGCGGCGAAGGCTGTTTTGAGGTTTTTCAGTTCGATCCGGTCCTGGGGCCGTGCCGGTCCGGCTACCGAAGGGGCTACGGCCGACAGGTCAAAATCAAGCACCTGACTGTAGTCCGGGTCATTTTCGCCGGTATAAAAAAGTCCCTGGGCCCGGGTATACTTTCCGGCAAGGGCG